>NZ_JBSGTR010000006.1:0-157991 GCF_053607505.1 Rhodococcus sp. NPDC055112 | reverse complement strand
GCCCCGGGTCGATTGACTCGACCCGGGGCCCTTGCGCCTGACCTGCGGTTATCGTCCGTTCAGTGGGATCAGCCCTTGGCGGCGGACCGGCCCGCACGACGGCCGAAAAAGCTGCCGTCGCCGAGCGACGCACCGCTGGCATACCCGCCTGCGGACACTCCCGCGGTGCACCGGCCGGCACCGAACAGGCCGGGGATCGGCGCACCCGAAACGTGCAGCACCTCCGAGTCGACGCTGGTGCGCAGCCCGCCGAGGGTGAACCCGCCGGTGAACCCGCGCAGGTCGATCGCCGCGACCGGCGACCCGATCGGCTTGACCCACTCCGGCTTCTTGCCGAGCACCGGGTCCTCACCGTTCGCCGCATGCCGGTTGTAGACCTCGACGGTGGACTGCAGGGTGCCCGCGGGCAACCCCATCTCCGCCTCGAGCTCTTCGACCGTCTCGCAGACCCAGGTCGGTTGATGCCGCAGGAACGGGGTGGCGGTGGGGGTGGTCAACGCCTCCTCGTACGCGGCCTCGTCGATCACAAGGAACGCCTGGTTCTGGTTCTCGATCAGGGTCGCCTGCCCGACCCGGCCGGGGTAGGTGTCCTCGTTGATGAAGCGCTGCCCCCGGCCGTTGACCAGGATGCCGCGGACGAACAGCTGCGGGTCGCAGAAGAACGCCACCTCGGTCGCGTCCATGTGGGCCAGATCGGCGCCGAGGGCCTGCGCCATCTGGATGGCCTTGCCGTCGTGCTCCTCGATAGAGGCGGCCGGCCTGCCGACCAGCCGCGGCGCGTACGCCTCGACCATCCGGTCGTTGTAGGCGAAGCTGCCGGTCGCGAGCACCACGCCGCGGCGGGCCCGGACGGCGATCTCCTTGCCGTACTGCGTCGCGACGAGGCCGACCACCCGGCCCGACCCGTCGACCACCAGCGACTGCGCGCGGGTGTCGTACACCGAGCGCACCCCGAGCCCCGTCGCGGTGTCGGTGAGCGGCTTCATCAACATGTACCCGCCGCCGCGCTCGCCGCCGGACTGTTTGTCCGCCATCTGCGGCACGTGCCCGCGCGGGGCAGGCGGGATGGTCGCGGCGAACGGCGCGGCGTTCTCGCCGCCGGAGTACTGCAGACCGTCGTCACCCGGCGGTTCCCAGCCCGGCTCGCCCCAGAAGCTCGCCTTGAACGGCACGCCGCACTCGACCAGCCAGCCGTAGTGATCGACGCTGCCCTGGCAGTACGCGTCGATCTTCTCGGCATCGACGCCGGGACCGAGGGCCGCGGTCATGAATGCCTTCATGTTCTCGGCGGAATCCTCGAAGCCGCAAGCCTTCTGGAGCGGGGTGCCGCCGCCGAGATAGATGAACCCGCCTGCCATCGCGGCCGCGCCGCCCCAGCCGCCGGTGCGTTCGAGCACCAGCACGTCGGCACCCTCCTGGGCCGCGGCCACGGCCGCGGACGCACCGGCAACGCCGAATCCCGCCACCACCACATCGGCCTCGTGGTCCCACTGCTCTATCTCGTCGGCCGACCTCGGATGGACGGTCACGGTGTTGCTCGTCATTGCGGTCCTCTCGATCTGAGTCTGAATACACCTCACGCGCGGACCCGGTGCCTGTGCGCTGGTGATGCACACGAACGGTGGGACCGCGCGCGAAGTGAGGGGGGTTGTGGCTACATCGCCGCCAGGGGCTCGCTGCCGGACCAGTCGTGGCCCCAGTAGCTGTCGGCGGTGATCTCCTCCGCGGAGTAGTACTTCTCGTCTACCCGCATGCCCTCGGTTCCGAATTCGATGTCCCAGCCGCCGGGAGCGCGAACGTAGAACGAGACCATCTTGTCGTTGGTGTGCCTGCCCAGGGTCGAGGAGACCGAGAAGCCGTCCTTGACGACCCGGTCGAGCGCCTGGCCGACCGCGTCGAGGGTGTCGACCTCGACCATGATGTGCACCAGGCCGGGGGCACCGCCGTGCGGGGCGGGGCACAGCGCCAGGCTGTGGTGGCGCTCGTTGACGCCCATGAAGCGCACCCGCATCGGGCCGAACTCCGGCGGAGCCGGGATGCGGAAGGCGCCGCGCGACAGGAAGCCGAGCACCTCGGTGTAGAAGGCGAAGGCGCCGTTGATGTCCATCACCGGTAGCACCACGTGGCCGAGACCCTGTGCGCCCGTGACGAACTTGGCACCGAACGGGGTGACGATCGGGCTGTGGTCGAGGACCGCACCGTGGAAGATCTCGAGGGTGGCGCCGGTCGGATCCTGGAAGGTGATGACCTCCTCGACGCGGCGGGCGTCGGCCTCCTCCAGCGAGAGCGGCTTGACCGCGATGCCCGCGGCCTCCACGGCCTCCTGCACGCGAACCAGGGCGGCGTGGTCGCGCACCTCCCAGCCGATGGTGACGACCTCGTCGGTGTCACCCGGCACGATGACGATGCGCGCGGCGCGCTCGTCCATCCGCAGGTAGATGGCGTTCTCGTCCGGTCCGGAGCCCTCGGCGAAGCCGAGCACTTCGAAGGCGAACTTGCGCCAGCGCTCCATGTCGTTGGTCTGGACCTTGATGTAGCCCAAGCCCTTGATGTCAGTCATGTGTTGTCCTTCTTCTGTTTTCAGTGCTGTGCGGGGCCGGATCAGATCATCGACTTGAGGTTGTCGGCCGGGTCCAGGCCGAGCGAGCTCACCGCGGAGGCGTGGTAGACGGTGCTGGGCACGTGGATGGCGTGGGCCAGGCCTGCGTGCGCGTCACGCCAGTACCGCTGCAGCGGCTTGTCCATGCGCAGCGCGTTGCCGCCGGAGCGGGCGAAGATCTGGTCGACGGCACCGACCGCGCGCCAGGCGGCACGCACCTGGGTGCGACGACCGGCGGCGCGGTCCGCGAAGGAGACCTCCTTGCCGGACTCGACGATGTCCCACATCTTGTCGACGTTCGCGAGCAGTTCCTGACGGGCGGCGTTGATGTCCGCGGCGGCCTCACCGATCGCGAAGAGCACGTACGGGTCGTCCTTGACCGCGGTGCCCTGCGCCCCGACCCGGTCACGCTGGTAGTCCAGGTGCGCGGCCAGCGCGCCCTCGGCGATGCCGATGACGGCGGAGGAGATGCCGAGCGGGAACATGTTGGACCACGGCATCTTGTAGAGGGTCTCGGTCATGCCGGCGTTCTTCTGCGCGGTCCCGTTGATCACCTCATCGCCGTCCATCACCCGGTACGAGGGCACGAAGGCGTCCCGCACGATGATGTCCTTGGAGCCGGTTCCCTTGAGGCCCACGACGTTCCAGGAATCCTCGACGATCTCGTAGTCCTTGCGCGGCAGGATCATGTGCAGCATCCGCGGCGGCAGGGCCATGTTGCCGTCCTTGTCGCCCTCCATGGCGCCGAGGAAGATCCAGTCACAGTGATCGGTGCCGGAGGAGAACTGCCAGCGACCGTTGAAGATGTATCCGCCGTCGACCGGCTTGGCGATCCCGGTCGGGGCGTAGGGGGAGGCCACCCAGGTGTTGTCGTCCGCGCCCCAGATCTCCTCCTGCACCTTCGGGTCGGCGAAGGCCAGCTGCCAGGGGTGCACACCGACGATGCCGCACACCCAGCCGGTGGCCGGGTCGAGCGAGGCGGCCTTCATCACGGTCTCGGAGAAGGCACGCGGGTGCGCCTCGAAGCCGCCGTACTGCTTCGGCTGCAGCTGCTTGATCGGGCCGGCAGCCTTGAGCAGCTTCGCAGTCTCGTCGGGAAGCCGACCGATCCGCTCCGCCTCGGTCGCCTGGTCGCGGATCTGATCCGCGATCTCGATGAGATTGTCGAGTGCCTTGTTGGTCATCGTGGTGTTCCTTCTTGTCTATCGGTAGATCGTGGGCAGGTCTGGCGGATGGATCAGGCGTTGGCCTGGATGGGGACGACACCGTTGGCGAGGTTGTCGGCGACCTCCGCCTCCCAGCTCTGCACGGCGCGGTCGGTGTCGATCTCGAACTCGAAGCGCTTGGTCATGTCCTCGGTGACGTCCTCGACGTCGACGTAGAACTGCTTGTACCAGCGGCGCAGCTGGTACACCGGGCCGTCCTCCTCGGACAGCAACGGATTGTCGATGGGCGCCTTGTTCTTCCAGATCTTGACGTCCTGCTCGAAGCCCATCTCGACGCCCTCGGCGAACTGCTGCGCCATGCCCTCGGCCGCCTCGTCCGACATGCCCTTCGGCTTCTTGACCATCGCGCCGTACTGGAGCACGAAGGAGTTCTCGTCGACCGGGTAGTGGCAGTTGACGAGCACCGTCTCGATCGTCATGCCCTGGGCGTCGCTCCACAGCCAGTCGATCATGTAGGACGGGCCGAAGTACGAGGCATCCGAGCGGAGGGTGGAGTTCGGATCGTCGTAGCTGGTGCCGACCGAGATGTCGTGGCGCGGGGTGGAGCGCATGTACTGGGTGGCGACGTGGCCCTCGAAGACGTTCTTGAAGAATCGGGGGAACGAGTAGTGCACGTAGAAGAAGTGCGCCATGTCCACGACGTTGTCGACGATCTCGCGGCAGTGCGAGCCCTCGATCAGCATGGAGTTCCAGGTCAAGGCGGTCCACTCGTCGGAACCGAAGCCCTCGATCTCGGGGATCGTCACCTCATCGGTTGGCTTGCTGCCCTGCGGGTCGTGCCACACGTAGAGCTGACCGTTGCGCTCGAGCGTCGGCCAGCTGCGGGTGCGCGCGAGCGGGGGCACGCGGCGGGCGTACGGGATGCCGCTGCACTTGCCGTTGCCGCCCCAGCGCCAGTCGTGGAACGGGCAGGCGATGGAGTCGCCCTTGACGGTGCCCTGGGCGAGGTTGCCGCCCATGTGCCTGCAGTAGGCGTCGAGCACGTTGAGCTTGCCGTCCGACTCCGACTGGAACACCACCAGCGAGGTGCCGAAGGCCTTGATCTCGTGCGGCTTTCCGTCCTGGAACGACTTCAGCAGACCGATGCAGTGCCAACCGCGGGCGAACCGGGTCGGAGCCGCCGCCGCCTCGATCATCCTGACCTCGTCGGCTTCGGACTTGGATTGCAGCGCCATCGCCACCTCTTCTCTCACTCTCGAGACAAACGCGCTCGAGAAACGCACTGATGTGATGCGCCTCATACTTCGGGGCGATGGCATGCGAGTTCATGAGGCCTTCCCGCTGACCGGGACGATTTCGCCCCCGCCCAGCAAGCCGGTGCCCGGGGTCTCCCGATCAGCGGGAAGAGAATGCCGACCGCGCCGCCCGCGGACCTAACGTCGCGGTATCCGAACTGATCGAAGGAGGTGCGGATCGATGATCACCACAACCGCAGCGAGCACGGTGGGGGCGCCGTTCACCGGCGTCACCGTCGACCTGGAGCGCGGCAAGATCCTCGAGTTCGCGGAGGCCACCCGCTCCACCCACGCCGCATACCGCGACGCCGAGCGCCCGGTGGTGCCGCCGACCTACCTGTGCGGAACCGATTCGATCGCCGGCGCCCACGACGTCCCGTCGGAACGCGACTGCCGCTTCTTCGGCGCGCCGCCCCGCGCCGGTGACAAGCTGACCGTGACCGTGCGCGACGGCGAGCACGACCGGATCACCGAGTACCGCGACGCCGACGGCCGTTTGATCGCCGACGCGTGGACGCAGGGCGCGGGCGGCGACACCGCGGTGGTCGGACAGCTCGCCAACTACGCCACCGACTGGCTCGGCCCGGAGTCGGTGCGACGATTCCGCACCCGCCTGGTGACCGCGGTCGCGGCCGACGAGACGCTGTCGTGCTCGGGCGAGGTGGTGCAGGAGTACACCGCCGACGGGGAGGCGCGCGTCGACGTGGTCCTCACTGCCACCGGGCAGGGTGGACGTGTCGCGGCCCGCGCCTGGGCCACCTTCGCCCTCGCCGCCTGACCGTCGGGGCGCCGTCGGGGCGTTGTCCTGCGTTCGCGCGCTAGCCGAGCGCGCGCGGAGAACCGAGCCGGGCGGCGCCCGCCCCGATCTTGTTCAGCGCCCACTCCAGCGGACCCCGCCCTAGGTAGCGCCGCCACAGCGTCGCGAAGACCAACGGCACCACCAGGAACCAGACCGGGAGCGCCCACGAGTAGGTGAACGATTCGCTGCGCAGCAACAGCGCCAGCGCGACGATGTGCCCGGCGTAGATCGTCAGTGGCATCGATCCGAGCGCGGCCAGCGGCGTGAGAATGCGCGGGGCGATCCCCGCCGCGAGCAGGCTCAGTCCGAGGACCGCGATCGCGATCCCACCCGAGCCGACGACCTCGAACACGGTTCCGCTGTGCGGGGTGCTGGTGAGCATCCACTGCCAGGGGTCGGTGCTGACGACGCCCAGGCCCGAGGAACGGAGCATGAACGGGAGCATCTCCGCGCCCTCGCCCGGCATGACTTTGTCCAGGAACGCCACCAGGGCGTCCTTCCCGCCGAACAGGTTCAGCGCCCCCCAGGACCCGCCGAGCCCGAGCACGGCCAGCGCCGAGCCAAGAGCGGCCAGGACGGCCCCCGCTCGCTCGCGCCGCAGGCCCCAGCGGCCGATCGCCATGCCCGCCAACAGGAACGGTACCCACGTGAGCACCGGGTAGGCGCCCTGAAGCAGGATCACCGAGCCGAGGTGCCGGACCCCGTCGATCGAGGTGAGCATCTCGAACCGCGCGCTCTCACCGGCTACGTCGGGGCTCGTCATCCGTGACCGGATGGCGAACGAGAGCAGCGGACCCGCGACGGCAGTGACGGCCGCGGCGGCGGCGAGCCACCGCCAGCTCAGCCGCAGCAGCGGCAAAGCGATCAGGAACAGCACCGCGTACGTCGCGAGGATGACCAGCGCCGGGGATCCGAGCTGGGTGAGGACGAGGCCGAGGACGAACAGCGCGAGAGCGCGGGCGGCGATGGATCTGCGCGCGGCGCCCAGCCGCTCGGGCGGGCGGGTTCCGCCGGTGCTGAGCGCCAGCGACACCCCGGCCAGCACCGCGAAGAGGATGGCGGCGCGGCCGCTGAGCGCGAAGTGGGCGAACTCGCCGATCTGTTCGGCGCTGGTGGTGTGCACGGCGATCATGCCGAGCACGGCGAGGCCCCGCGCAATGTCCACGCCGACTATCCGGGGGAGTGAGCGGGGAGTGGGCGGGGCCTCGGACGGGGACAAGATCTGGGTCATCGCACGCTTTCGGTCGCCTGGTGATTGTGTCGCGATCCGAACGTATTGCGGCGACGGCCCGCTGTCGTCAGGCCTGGAACTGATCCCGGGTCCGACCTGGGTATGACCCGTGGTCGGAACCCGGGCGTTCGGTCAGCTGGCGACCATGTCCTCCGGGCCCCAGATCGCCTTCATCGTGGTGATCTTGGCGTCGTCGTCGAAGGTCATCACGTCGATGACGGAGATCTCGACCTTCTGATCACCCATGATGGTGGTGAGGGTGAAGTTGAAGGCGGCCGTGCCCGCCGCGATCTTGACGACGCCGAGCTCGGCGGTCTGCTCGAGCGGCTCGATGATGCCGTAGAACTCGCGGATCGACTCCTCGGTGGTCCGCGGGTCGGTGCCCACCGGATCCTCGACGGTGGCGCCGGGCGCGTACAGCGCCAGGACGTCGTCGACCGTGCCGCCTGCCACCGACTTCACGTAGCTCTCGATGGTGTTCAGGATGTCCTCGCGTGATGCCGCCATGCCGATACCCTTCATTAGTAGAACCTGTTCTAGTTGCGAGGGTACCGGCGAAGCCGGCGGGATTCCATGGAACGAGGGCAGGCATCGATCCGCCTCCGAGTCCGGTTCGTCCGGATTCGGTGGACCGCAGCTCACGATGTGATAACCGTGGTCCCCGAAAGCCGTTCGGGCCGCGGCAATCCGGTGTTACGGTGCCGCGCATGCCTATCCAGCACGGGGGTTTCTGGGTACGAATGTGTGTGGCCGCCTTGGCGGTCAGCGTCGCGGTCGGGGGTGGCACGTCGGTCGGCACCGCCGTCGCACAGTCCACCGGCAGCGCCGGAGGTGAGGGTTCGGTCGGCACCGGGTCGCTGACGGACGGCACCGCGTCGGACGGCACACCCTTGAACGGGACGACGCTGATCACCGGTTCTCTCGGAACCGGATCCGCCGCCGGGTCGCCGCTGGGGTCCGCGATTCCTGGCGTGGTCGGCTCGGTGATCCCGGGGCCGGATCTCGATCCCCCGCCCCTCGAGACGCTGCGCGCCGAGATGATGCCCAAGCCGATCGGGGACCCGTTCTTCGACGTGTACCCGCCCGGCCTGCCCGGCATGTCCAACGGCCAGGTCATCGAGACCCGCGACGTGACTCCCGCCGCCAGGGCGCTCCTGCGCGGGCCGGTGCGGGAGGTGCGCCAGATCAAGGTGAGAAGCACCGACTCGGCAGGCGACCCGTCGTTCGCGACCGCAACACTCGTCGTGCCTGCCACGCCCTGGCCAGGTCCCGGACCGCGACCGGTCCTGGTCAACAACGTGCCGATCAACGGGCTCGGGCGGACCTGCACCCCGGGTCACACCCTCGGGAACGGGATCACGCCGACGGAGAACTTCCTCGAGCTGCTCCGGCCCGTCACCACGAAGGCCGAGGAACGCGGCTACGCGGTGCTCATCCCCGACCACGAGGGTCCCCGGATGGCATACGCCGAACCCTTCGTCGCCGGGCACGCGATCCTCGACACCATCCGCGGCATGCGGGCCGTGTTCCCCGCCGAGTTCGGCTCCAGCAAGCTCGCCATGATGGGCTACTCCGGCGGTTCGATCGCGACGCACGGCGCGGTCAAGCTGATCGACTCGTACGCCCCCGAATTGGCAGGCGACGTCGTCGGCGCCGCGCTCGGCGGCATACCCGCCGACTTCGAGATGCTCGGACGCACCATGAACGGCAACCTCGCCGGGGGACTGTTCCTCGCGGCGGTGTTCGGGATCACGAGGGAGAACCCCGAGATCCTCCCGCTGATCAACACTCTCGGACAGCGGCTGAGCATCACGTCCATCAAGGACCAGTGCGCGAACACCCTCGCCCTCGCCGGCGTCTTCGGGATACCGGCCGAGGCGCTCGCGAATGTGAAGCAGGCGCTGGATTCACCTGTCGCACACGACATCTACACGAAAATGAAAATGGCGGATCGTAAGTCCGGCACCCCGCTGTACATCTACAGCGGCGGTCAGGAGTTCTGGGTCCCCGCACTCGGCTCACGGAACCTGTACGACGAGCAGTGCGGCTACGGCGTGCGCGCGTTGTACCGGCAGGTACCAGGCGAACACATCCTCGGCGAGCTCACCGGGAATCCCGGGGCATTCGACTGGGTCGACGCCCGGCTGCGCGGGGAACCGGCACCGACCGAGTGCTGAGGGGCTTCGCCCCTGTGCGCGGTTAGCTGGTCCCTGGACCCGCTAACCGCGCACGGGCAGCGGAGCTGCCTACTTGACGATGTTGACCATCTTGCCCGGCACCACGATCACCTTGCGGGGCGCGTTGCCCTCCAGGATGGCGACGATCTTCTCGTCGGCCAGTGCCGCGGCCTCGATGGACTTCGGGTCCGCATCGGCGGCCACGGTCAGCCGGCTGCGCAGCTTGCCGTTGACCTGGATCGGATACTCGACGGTGTCGTCGACCAGCCACTTGTCCTCGGCCAGCGGGAACGGTCCGTGCGCCAGCGAGGTCTCGTGCCCGAGTCGGGACCACAGCTCCTCGGCGAGGTGCGGGGCCAGCGGGCCGAGCATCAGCACCAGCGGCTCGACCGCCGACCGCGGCGCCCCGTTCGGGTACGCCTTGGTCAGGTGGTTGTTCAGCTCGATCAGCTTGGCCGCCGCGGTGTTGTCGCGCAGCGCGGCGTAGTCCGCGTTGACGCCGTCGATCGTCTTGTTCAGCGCGCGCAGGGTGTCGTCGGTGGGCACCGCGTCGGTGACCCGGAGCTCGCCGGTCTCCTCGTCGACGACCGTGCGCCAGACACGTTGCAGGAACCGGTGCGACCCGACGACGTCCTTGGTCGCCCACGGACGTGAGGTGTCCAGCGGCCCCATCGACATCTCGTACACGCGCAGGGTGTCCGCGCCGTACTCCTCGCAGATCTCGTCCGGCGCAACGGAATTCTTCAGGGACTTGCCCATCTTGCCGTGCTCGCGGTGGACCGGCTCGTCGCCGTGGAAGAACTTGCCGTCGCGCTCGGTGACCTCCTCCGCGGGCACGTAGACGCCCCTCGAGTCGGTGTAGGCATAGGCCTGGATGTAGCCCTGGTTGTAGAGCCGGCGGTACGGCTCGCTCGAGCTCACGTAGCCGAGGTCGAAGAGGACCTTGTGCCAGAACCGCGAGTACAGCAGGTGCAGCACCGCGTGCTCGACACCGCCGACGTACAGGTCGACGCCGCCCGGGTCGTTCGGGCCGTGCAGCTCGGGCCGCGGACCCATCCAGTACTGCTCGTTCTCCTTGGCGCAGAACTCGTCGTTGTTGGTCGGGTCGATGTAGCGCAGCTGGTACCAGGAGCTGCCCGCCCACTGCGGCATCACGTTGGTGTCGCGGTGGTAGCTCTGCAGCCCGTCGCCGAGATCGAGCTCGACGTTCACCCAGTCGGTGGCCTTCGCCAGCGGCGGGGACGGCTCGGAGTTCTCGTCGTTCGGGTCGAAGGAGACCGGCGCATAGTCCTCGACCTCCGGGAGTTCCACCGGCAGCATCGATTCCGGCAGCGGGTGCGCGACGCCGTCCGCGCCGTAGACGATCGGGAAGGGCTCGCCCCAGTACCGCTGACGGGCGAACAGCCAGTCCCGCAGCTTGTACTGGATGGTGCCCTTGCCGGTGCCGTCCGCCTCCAGTCGCGCGGTGATGGCGGCCTTGGCCTCCACGACGCCGAGGCCGTCCAGGTAGTCCGAGTTCACCAGCGGACCGTCGCCCGTGAAGGCGGCCTCGGTGACGTCGCCGCCCCCGATGACCTCGACGATGTCGAGGCCGAAGGTGGTCGCGAACTCCCAGTCGCGCTGGTCGTGCCCCGGCACCGCCATGATCGCGCCGGTGCCGTACCCGGTCAGCACGTAATCGGCGATGAAGATCGGAAGCCGGTGCCCGTTGACCGGGTTCACCGCATACTCGCCGAGGAAGACGCCTGTCTTCTCCTTGTTCTCCTGCCGCTCCAGGTCCGTCTTCGCGGCGATGGAGGCGCGGTAGGCGGCGACGGCCTCGGCCGGGCTGGCGGCGCCGCCGGTCCAGCGGGGGTCCACGTCGGCGGCGTACGAGCCCGAGGCCAGCCGATCGACCAGCTCGTGCTCGGGGGCAAGGGTGACGTAGGTGGCACCGAACAGGGTGTCGGGGCGGGTGGTGAAGACCTCGATCGCGACGTCGTCGACCGCGGGGTCCACGCCGAACCGGACCTGGGCGCCGTGGGAGCGCCCGATCCAGTTGCGCTGCATGGCCTTGACCTTGTCCGGCCAGTCCAGGAACTCGAGGTCGTCGACGAGGCGGTCCGAGTACGCGGTGATGCGCATCATCCACTGCTGCAGGTGCTTACGGAACACCGGGAAGTTGCCGCGGTCGCTGCGACCGTCCGCGGTGACCTCCTCGTTGGCCAGCACGGTGCCGAGCCCGGGGCACCAGTTGACCATCGAATCCGACCGGTAGACAAGGCGATACGAGTCGATCACCGTTCGGCGCTCACCCGCGTCGAGCGCGGTCCAGGACCGGCCGTCCGGGGCGGTGCGCGCGCCGGACTCGAATTCCGCCTCGAGCTCCGCGATGGGGCGGGCCCGCTTGAGGTCGACGTCGTACCAGGCATTGAAGATCTGCAGGAAGATCCACTGCGTCCAGTGGTAGAAGTCCACATCGGTGGTGGCCAGCGAGCGCCGCTCGTCGTGGCCGAGCCCGAGACGGCGCAGCTGCCGCTTCATGTTCTCGATGTTCGACTCGGTGGTGGTGCGCGGGTGGGTGCCCGTCTGCACCGCGTACTGCTCGGCGGGCAGGCCGAAGGCGTCGTAGCCGAGGGTGTGCAGCACGTTGTGCCCGTGCATGCGGTGGTAGCGCGCGAACACGTCGGTCGCGATGTAGCCGAGCGGGTGCCCGACGTGCAGGCCCGAGCCGGACGGGTACGGGAACATGTCCTGGACGAAGAGCTTGTCCGCGGGCAACTCCCCGGCGAGATCGCCGACCGGGTTCGGCGCGTTGAAGGTGCCGCGCTCACTCCACAGCTCCTGCCACCGCCGCTCGATCCGACCCGCGAGCTCCGCGGTGTATCGGTGCTGAGGGGTGGCGTCGTCCGCTGGCTGCTGCACTGGCTCGGTCACGTGTTTCGCTATCTACTCTGCGCTGAGCTCGGCGTCTCGGCGCTGGTTCTCGGGCATGGATTACCGCCGACCAGCCTAAGGCGTCACCCGAATAGTCCCGGTCATCGGTCCCCGCCGTACCCTGGACCCGTGGTCATCGTCGCAACCGTGCTGTTCGTAGTCGCCCTCGCCGTCGGCGTGGTGGCGGTCGCCGGGATCGCCGGCCGGCTGCCGCGTAACCGCTGGGCCGGGGTCACCACCCCCGAGGCCCTCGCCAGCGACGACGCCTTCCGCCTCGCCAACCGCATCGCAGCGCCCACCATGGCCGCGGCCGCGTTGTTGCTGGTCATCGGCGGTATCGGCGCCCTCACCTTCGGCACGGCCGGCGGACTTCTCGCCGTCGCCGTCGCCCTGGTCGCGGCCCTGGTCACCGCCGGATACGGCGGATCCATGGGAGCCCGCGCCGCCGCTGCGGCCGCCCCTGCCGGTGGCTGCGGCCACGACTGCGGCTGCGGCAGCCCCGCCGAGCCGGAGTCCGCGGAGTCCGTCGACAACGCTGCGGACGCCGCGGCCGCCGCGGATTGCGGCATGGAATCCTGCGGGTCCTGCGCCCTCAAGGGCGCCTGCCTGCCCGGCTGAACGGGTCCGCGCGCGGGCGCCTGGTTGAATCGGCGCCCATGAGCAATTCCCGGACGTTCGATCCGGCCGGCGTCCTGTTCGGCATCGGTGTGCCCGCGCTCGCGGCCACCGCCGGCCTGACGCTCACCCGGCTCTGGTCCCCGCGCCTGCCCGAGAGCATCGGCACGCACTGGTCAGGGAGTGGCCCCGACGGCTTCAGCACACCCGGGTCGCTGGCCTCGACCATGGTGATCGTGATCCTCCTCGTCGGATGCGGCGCCAGCGCGATCGCCGCCCTCGCGGGCGCCCTGCTGATGATGCGCCGCGCGATGCTGATCGTCGGCCTGACCGTGGTCGGCCTGCTGCTCACCCTGTGGATCGCGCTGCTCGCCGCGCAACTGGACCTGGCAACGGCCGTGAACGTGGCGCTGCCGATGTCGTGGATCGGGCTCGGGATCGTGGCAGGCGCCGCCGTCGGCGTCCTCGGGGCGTCGACCCTGCGCGACTATCGCGAACGATCCGCGGCGACCCTGCCGCCGGACCCGCGGCTGCCCCGCGGACCGCTGGACCTGCCGATCACCCAACGGCTCGGGCTGAGCCCCACGACCACGGCGGTCCTGCTCGGGGTCGGCACGGCGATCACCGGCGGGCTCTGCGCGCGGGCGGGCTCGTGGTGGCCGCTGGCGGTCTTCCTGCCGGTCGCCCTGCTGATGGTCGGGCTGCTGCGCTTCCGGGTGACCCTCGACGAGACGGGGCTCTGGGTGCGCAACCTGGGCATGACCGCGGTCGGGTACGGGGTCGAGGAGCTGGTCGGGGCCGACGTCGAGGAGGTGAACCCGTCCAGGGACTTCGGCGGCTGGGGGCTGCGCCTGAAGGGCCGCGGCAACTACGGCGTGGTCACCACGACCGGGCCCGCGGTGGTCTTCACGGCCGCCAACGGTCAGCGACTGACGGTCACCACGCCACGGGCCGAGGAGATGGCGGGCGCGCTGAACGCCCTCGCGGACCGGCGGCTGGCCGACCGCTGAGCGCGGGGCCGAGAACGGCTCAACTCCGGCGCAACCGACGCTCGTTGGCGAGGATCGCAGCGGTCAGCGCCGCCTCCGGCTTGGAGGCGGGCCGGGACCGGCGCATCAGCACGAAGTCGGCGTCGCCGGGGTCGGGGAGGGTGCCGTCGGCCAGCGGGACCAAACCGTCCGGCAGCAGCGACTCCGAGTGCACGATGTACCCCAGCCCGGCGAGCACGGCCGCGCGAAGGCCGAGCAGGCTGTCGGTGACGCAGGTGGTGCGCCACACCAGACCCGCCCGCTCGAGCGCCTCCATCGCGGCGCGGCGGGTGATGCTCGGCGGTGGGTAGGTGACAAGCGGCACCGGGCCCTCCACCGGTTCCGCGCCGTGGGATCCCGCCCAGACCAGGCGGTCGCGCCACACCAGTTCGCCGTGCTGCTCGCCCGGCCTGCGCATCCCGAACGCGATGTCGAGCTCGCCCGCCGCCAGCTTGGCGCCGAGATTCTCGCTGAGGCCGACAGTCAGCTCCAGGTCGATGCGCGGGTGGCTGCGCCGGAACTCGAGCAAAACCTCCGGCAGCTCGGCCGCGACCAGGTCGTCGGAGGCTCCGAAGCGCAGCACCCCGGACAGCTCCGACTCCGCGAAATAGCTCTCGGCCTGCTGCGACACGTCCAGGATGGTGCGGGCAAAGCCCAGCATCGCCGACCCGTCCGCGGTCAGTTCCAGGTTGCGGGTGTCGCGCCGGAACAGCTCCCGACCGATCGATTTCTCCAGCCGGGCGATGTGTCCGCTGACGGTGGACTGACGCAGGCCGAGCTGGTGCGCGGCGGCGGTGAACCCGCCGCAACGCTCCACGGCGAGAAAGCTGCGCAGCAGCACCGGATCGAGCATCAGCCATATCTATCACGGTTCTCGATGTGAATTATCGTTGTGATCGACTTTCGCGATATCTGAGCCGCGGATTACCGTTGCCGATGTGAAGTTCTTGAGCAGGTTCTACATCGACGGGTTCATCCTGTCGATCATCGCGGTGGCCGTGGTGGCCAGCATCTTCCCGGCATCCGGCGGCGGGCAGACGGTGCTGGACTGGGCCACCAAGATCGCGATCGCGCTGCTGTTCCTGCTCTACGGCGCCCGGCTGCACCCGCGCGAGGCGCTCGAGGGGCTCAAGCACTGGCGGCTGCACTCGGTGGTGCTGGCGTCGACCTACTTGCTGTTCCCGCTGATCGGGCTCGCGCTTCGCGTGCTGGCGCCCACGGTCCTCACCGATGAGCTCTACACCGGCGTGCTCTACATGTGCCTGGTGCCCTCGACGGTCCAGTCGTCCATCGCGTTCACCTCGATCGCGCGCGGCAACGTCGCAGGGGCGGTCGTCAGCGCCTCGTTCTCGAATCTGATCGGGGTGTTCATCACCCCGCTGCTGGTGATCCTGCTGATGAACACCACCGGCGAGGCGACCGTCGACGCGTCCTCGATCGTCGACATCGTGCTGCAGCTGCTGCTCCCGTTCGTCATCGGTCAGCTGATCCGGCCGTGGGTGACCGGCTGGCTACAACGGCACGCCGCACCGACCAAGCTCGTCGACCGCGGCTCGATCCTGCTGGTGGTGTACTCGGCGTTCAGCGCGGGCATGAACGAGCACGCGTGGAGCGGGCTCTCCGCCTGGCGGGTGCTCGCGCTGGTCGCGGTCTGCTGCGCGATCCTCGCGACGGTGCTCGGGGTGACGGCCTTCGCCGGGCGCGCGCTCGGGTTCTCGCTGCCGGACCGGATCGTGATCCTCTTCTGTGGATCCAAGAAGTCGCTCGCGACCGGGCTGCCGATGGCCTCGGTGCTCTTCGCCGGGCAGCCGGTCGGCCTGATCGTGTTGCCGCTGATGATCTTCCATCAGATCCAGCTGATCGTCTGCGCCGCGCTTGCGCAGCGGTTCGCCCGTCGCCAGGACCCGGAACCGGCGGCCTCCACGCCGGGCCGGTGAACCGCTCGGGCCTGCCTTGTCAGTTCCGGTCGACGTCGATCGGGTGGGTCGCGAGCAGCGCGAGCGGGAGCGGCTGACGGCGTAGGACGTGCGCCCAGAGATCGATCCGCGGTGGGCCGATCACGTCGGACGGCAGCGCGGACAGCACGGTCCAGTCGTCGCGCTGCAACTCCGAGTCCAGCTGCCCCATGGTCCAGCCCGAGTACCCCGCGAACACCCGCACACCCTCGATGAGCGGGCCGACGGTGTCCGGATCGGAATCGAGGTCGACCATGACCACCCGGCCGTCCACCCGGCGCACCCCGGACACCCCGTCGATGTTCGCCCCGGTACGCAGCGTGGCCAGGCACAGCGCCGAGTCCCGCTTCACCGGGCCGCCGATGAACAGCGCCCGCGGATTGGCGCACAGCTCCGTCCACTGGGGCAGCACCGCTTGCACCGCGGTCTCGCTCGGCCGGTTGATCACCACCCCCAGGCTGCCCGCGTCGTTGTGCTCGATGACGTAGACCACGGTGCGGCGGAAGGCCGGCTCGGTGAGCTCGGTCGAGGAGATCAGCAGGCTGCCCGGGCGCACGATCGGTTCGGTCGGCGCCATCCGGTCCTCGGGTTCTTCTGCGTGGTCCACCGGACAATCATCGCACCGGCGGTCGACACGCGTGCCGGGTAACGCGCGGCCCGCCGCGCCGCCTCACTCCGGCGGGGCGAGCCCGACCATCTCGTCCAGCACCGACAGGTGGTGCTCGAACAGCCCCCGCGGGTCCGCGAAGGTGTCCGCCCCGTACTGACCGAACACCTCGAAGTTCACCGCGCCGAACAGCGAGGACCAGGCGAGCACACCCCGCGCCAGGGCCTCCTCGGGCAGCTCCAGCCCCATCTCCTCGCGGATTGCCCGCAGGTTTTCCCGCAACGGTTCTCCCATTGGGATCGTCTGCGGGACAACGAGTTCGCCGGAACGACCGGCCTCGTCGAAGATCTTCACCAGCGTTCCGACGACGCGGGTACCCGGCCCGGTGGTGCGCTCGGCCGGTGCCTGGTAACCCGGCACCGGACTGCCGAACAGCAGCCCGTAGCACGCCGGCTCGGCCAGCGCCCAGTCCCGCACCGCGTGCCCGAGGGCGTGCAACCGGGCGCGCGGATCGCCTGCGGGCGCGGAACCCACGGCAGCGTCGACCGCGTCACCCAGCTCGGTGTAGCCCTCCACGACCAGCAGGGTGAGCAGTTCGTCGCGACTCTTGACGTACCGGTACACGGCAGAGGAGACCACCCCGAGGTCCCTGGCGACCGCGCGCAACGACAGCGCCGCCGCCCCATCCCTGGCCAGGTGCTCCCGGCCGATCCGGGTGATGTCGGCCAGGGTCTGCTCGCGTGCGCGTTCGCGCGGGGTACCGGTCACCGCCCCAGCCTGGCCGGTTTCGTGAGCACTGTCAACAAAAGAGAGCAGTGCTCTTGACATTCTCCCGAAGTCGGCGCACTGTTGTTTCGAGAGCAGTGCTCTCGAATATCCGGAAACCACACCCAGGAGTGATTGCGATGTCGACAGTGCAGGTAGTGACCGGCGCGGGGCCCGTCGGATGGACGGTCGCCGACCAGCTGGCGGCGCAGGGACACCGCGTCCGCGTGCTGACCAGGTCCGGCTCCGGACCCGAGCGGCCCAATGTGGAGCGGCTCCGCGTCGACGTCTCCGTGCCTGGCGCGCTCGACGCCGCGCTCGAGGGCGCCGCGGCGGTGTTCCATTGCACCCACGGCTCGGCATACTCGGCCGAGGCCTGGCGTCGCGAGCTGCCGTCCACCGAGCGAGCAGTGCTCGCCGCCGCCGGCCGGGCAGGGGCGGTCGTGGTGTTCCCGGAGAGCCTGTACTCCTACGGGCAGGTCGACGGCCCCATCACCGAGGACACCCCGCGCGAGGCCCGCGACGGCAAGCCGGGCATCCGCACCCAGCTGCTGCGCCAGCGCGAGGCATCGGACACCGCCACCGTCAGCGTGGCCGCCTCCGACTTCTTCGGGCCGCGGGTGCTGATGGCGCATGCGGGCGAACGGATGGTGCCGATCATCTTGTCGGGCAAGACCGTTCGCGTCATGGGCGGCCTCGACATCCCGCATTCGTTCACCTACGTGCCCGACCTCGCGGCGGCCATGATCGCCGCGGCCGCCGACCCCTCGCTGTGGAACTCGGTCCTGCACGCCCCGACCGGTCCCGCGATCACCCAGCGCGCCATGGTGCACGCCTACGCCGCCGCCGCGGGCGTGCCGGACCCGAAGACCGGCGTGCTGCCCGGCTGGCTGCTCCGCGGCGCCGGACTCGTGCACCGCGACAGCCGCGAACTGGCCGAGATGCTGTACCAGTTCGAGCGACCGTTCGTGCTGGACTCCGGCCGCAGCGAGCGGCTGCTGGGCCTGGCGCCGACCCCGCTGGCCGAGGCGGCCGCCGCCACCGTCGCGTGGTGGCGCACACGGGAGCTCGCGCCCGCGCCGCGATAGGGTCAGCTGGTGGTGAACTCGACGCCGGGAAGCGCGACGCCGGGCGCGCCGACGCCACCCGATCCGACCCCGACAGACCCGACGCGCGGGCACGGCGGCCTGCGCGCCGTGCTGCGCCGGTCGCCCGGACTCGGCCGACTCACCACCGTCCGTTTCGCGAGCCAGTTCGGCGACGGGCTCTTCCAGGCCGCGCTCGGCGGCGCCATCCTGTTCAATCCCGAACGGGAGACCGATCCCATCGCGATCGCCGCGGGGTTCGCGGTGCTGCTGCTGCCCTACTCGCTGGTCGGCCCCTTCGCAGGCGCCCTGCTCGACCGATGGGACCGGCGCGCTGTCCTGATGTGGGCGAACCTGCTGCGCGGCGGCCTGATCCTGGCGGCCGCGGCCGTGCTCGTGACCGGCGGACCACAGACCCCATTGCTGCTGCTCGCCCTCGCCGCGGTCGGGGTCAGCCGGTTCGTGCTGGCGGGGGTCTCGGCATCACTACCGAACGTGGTACGTCAATCCTGGCTGGTGTCAACGAATTCCGTGCTGGCGACCGCGGGGGCCGGGGTCTCCGCCGCGGGCGCGGGGACGGCCGTCGCGATCATCGGGGTGCTCGGCGAGGGGGACCGGGGCTCCGGCCTCGCGGTCGCCCTCGCCTCGGTCGGTTCCGCGCTCGGCGCGCTCGCCGCGGCCGGCTTCGCCGCGCACCGCCTCGGGCCCACCGGCGACCTCGCCGATGCGGGCCCGACCGGCCTCGACGCCGTCCGAGCGGTGCTGGCCGGCCTGCGCACCGGGGCCACCGCCGTGTGGGGCGCCCCCGGGGTCACCACCGCGATGATCGGAATCGGTGTGCACCGCATCGTGTTCGGGATCAACACGCTGATCATGGTGCTGATCCTCCGGGATCCCTCGAACACGGGTGCGCTGCCGGGCGGGTTCGCCGGATTCGGGGTCGCGGTCGGCGCCGCGGCGGTGGGGATGCTGCTCGCCGCGGGCGTCACCCCGTTTCTCATCCCGCGCATCGGCAGGTCCCCGACCGTCGTGGGCGCACTGGTGTTCGCCACCGCCGTGCAGCTGGGGGTGATCTCCGTGCTCACCCAGCCGATGCTGCTGGTCGGCGCGTTCCTGCTCGGCCTCGCCGGGCAGACGATCAAGCTCACCGGGGACGCGGCGATGCAGATCGACATCGACGACGCCCGGCGCGGGCAGGTGTTCGCGTTGCAGGACACCGTGTTCAACATGGCGTTCATCGGCGCGCTGGCCGCCGCGGCGACGGTGGTCGCCCCCGACGGGCGCTCCTCGGGACTCGTCTTCGCCGGGGCCGCGGCGTACGGGGTCGGCCTGGCCGCGGTGGCGGCGAACTCGCTGCGACGGGCACCGCGCTGAGCGCCCACCCCGCCCGCGATCAGCCGGGGCCGCCTGCGACGGTGTCCAATCGGCCGTCGCCGTCGGTGTCGGACAGCGTCACGTCCGCCGACCCGTCGTTCCGCTCGTCGACCTCGATCGCGACGTAGGGGCCGCCAGGGCCGGAACGGATCAGGGTGACGTCGACCAGCGAGTCCCCGTCGGTGTCGATCACCGCGACGTCGGGGGCGCCGTCGAGATCGAGGTCGACCTCCACCGGCCGCGCGTCCTCGCCGCCGGGCACCCTTCGGTCCACGCCCCCGGCGTCCGTCCAGCGCAGCTCGTGCCCGGTTTCGGCAGGAGGCGGCGGGACCTCGAGGTCCCAGACCCCGGCGCCCGAGGCGTCTTCGAAGTACCGGCCCTCGTCGCCCACGTCCAGCACCGAACGATCCGCGCCCCCGTCCCCGTCGCTGTCCCACATCGCGTCGTCGAACAGGCCGTCGCCGTCGAAGTCGAGGCTCACCGCATCCGCGGACCCGGTGTCGCCGAGGTCGAGGTCCGCCTCGGACACCCAGTCCCGCGGCGCCCCCTCACCGGTACCGAACGAGTACTCCACCAGTCCCATACGTGTTGGACGCGCGAGCGGCGACGCCGGTTCCGACGGGCGCTATCCCCGGCGAGCCTCGAGCGCATCCAGAATCAGGTCGAGGCCGTAGCCGAACTCGCTCGTGTGGTCGTAGCCCGGCTGCAGGGCGTGGTCGACGATCATCTCCGTGAGGTACGGCAACTCTGCCGCGGGCAGCTGCTCGAGGATGCTGCCCGCCACTTCCTCGACCTCGCCGGGCGTCGTCACCGGCAGATTCGCCTCCTGGAGGACGAACCCGCCGATGTAGCTGTCGACGAGCGAGACGGCGTGCGCGGCCATCGGCAGCGTGAATCCCGCCTCCCGGAGGACACCGAGGACGGCGTCGTGGTGGCGTAGCGTCGCCCGCCCCGGGTTGCGGCGGGAGTCCATGAGGCCGAGGGCCCAACTGTGCTGCGACAGGACAGTGCGCGCGGAGCAAGCGCGGGTACGGATCGCGTTGCGCCAGTCGTCACACTCGGCATCGGGTAGCTCGATCGCCGCGAACACCGCGTCGACCACACCGTCGAGGATCGCGTCCTTGTTCGGTACGTGGTGATACAGCGACATCGCCTCCACGCCGAGTTCCTGTGCCACCCGGCGCATCGTGATCGCCGGGGCGCCGCCGCGGTCCGCGACCCGGATCGCGGCTGCCAACACGAGATCTCGGCTGAGTGGTTGCCGTGGCGGCTGCGGTGACGGTGACACGAGGGCTCAACTCCAGGGTGCGGGAAATGTTGACAAGCTTACAGTCGTAAGTCAGCCTTACATGTGTAAGGAGACCTACCGAACGAGAGAAGGAGAGCCCGATGCCGATGCCGAGGTGGTGGGGACACGTCAACAAGCGGGTGTTCAACCCCCGCGCGATCGCAGGCGGGAAGTGGCCGGTGCTGACCCACGTGGGTCGCACCTCCGGCGCCACCTACCGCACCCCGCTCGACGCGTATCCCGTCGACGGCGGCTACCTCTTCGTTCTGGTGTACGGATCGCGCTCGGACTGGGTGCAGAACGTCCTGGCGGCCGACCGTGCGCGGCTCCGAGTCGACGGGCGGGAGGTGGAACTCGCCGCTCCACGCCTCGTCGGGGAAGCCGAGGCGTTCCGTGCCCTCTCCGACGACGTGGCGCGCCCGCCGAAGCTGCTCCGCATCACCGAGTTCCTCCGCATGGACCTGGTCGCGGGCTGAGCCGATCAGGGCAGGCCGGCGAGGAAGTCTCGCTGGGCGTCGAGGTAGCCGGGAACGAAGACGTGGCGCGGCGCGAACGTCCCGACCAGGACGCCCCACAGCTCCGATTCCTCGACGCCGGAGCGGGCGAGGGTGTGCGCCGCGTCGGGGAAGCGTGTCGCGGTCAGCCGGTCCCCGAGCAGACGCGCGTAGGCGCGCTGGGTGTCGTCGACATCGACGTTGCGGTCGTCCGCCCCGAGGACGAGCAGCACCGGGATGTCCCTGCGCCCGAGTTCCCCGAGTGCGGCCGTCGCGTCGGCGGTGTGGTTGCGCAGGACGAAGCCCCAGCGGTCGCGGTCCATGGGCTCGTCGTCCGTTGACGCCTCGAGGTACTCCTCGTAGGTGGCGCCCCGATTCAGCAACGCGCGGACCTCGTCGCTCTCGGCGATCGCGGCCTGGCGTTCTTCCTCGCCCGCACCGGCGGCATCGAGTTCGGCCAGCAGGTGGTACCGGCCCTGGTCGAGCCAGTTGACCGCCGGTGACACGGCGATGACGAAGGACACCTCCGGCCGGTCGACCGCGACCTCGGGCAGTACCCAACCGCCCTGGCTCGCTCCCCAGAGCCCGATCCGCCGCGGGTCGATCTCGGGGCGATCGAGCGCCCAGTCGATCAACGTCTCGGCCTCGACCGCTCGATCATGGAGGGACTGTTCGAGCCAATTACCCTGGGAGCCACCGACTCCGGGCTTGCTCATGGACAGCGATGCGTAGCCTGCCTCCGCCAGGGCCTCCCAGATGGGGCGGTAGAACCCCTCGCTGGTCGCCTCCACCGGCCCGTCCCCGTGCACGAAGACGACGAGTCCGACCGGCCCTTCCGCATCGCGGGGGAGGGCGAGGACGCCGCGGAGCGGGCCCGCGTCGGTCGTGATCGTCACCCCCTCCTCCCGGAGCGCATAGCTGTTGCCCGCGACGACCGCCAATACGCCGGTCAGGAGGAGGACCAGGAGCGCCGCGAGGCCGCCCACTCCCCGACGAAGCCATCGGCGCCGGGTTGATGGCGACCCGCTAGCCACGACGCCGCCATCGCGGGATGCCCGCGATGGTGATCGCGCGCAGCGCCCATTCCGCCGGACCGTACCTGCGCCCACGCAGCCACCAGCGGCTGAGCACGAGCTGGGTCGCGAAGATCACCGGCACCGCCGCGAGGACCGCGAGCGGCGGGAGCCGATCGATCAGGCCGAACCCATAGCCGGTGAACAGCACACCCAACACCAGCGACTGGAGCAGGTAGTTGGTGAGCGCGATCGTGCCCATCGGGGCCAACGCCGACTCGATCCTGCTGCCGCGGCCGGTACGGAACAGCATCACCCCGGCCACGACGTATGCCGCGGTGAGCAGCGGCGCCGTCAGCTGCCCGAGCCCGAACGCGACGACCTCGACGCCGCCGCCCGGCGCGTAGGCCGCGGCCAGCGCGTAGGCGAGCGCGCCGATCAGCCCCACCGGCAACCCGAAGACCAGGATCCGGCGCATCAGCGGCCGAAAGCGGTCCGGGTCCGCGAACGCCTGCACCCGCCCCGCCGCGAATCCGAAGAAGAACATGGCCATCGCGCTCGGTGCCTGCAGGGCCACCAGGGCCCCGATGGTCTCGGGCAGGTGCCCGGAATGGAAGCCGAGGGTCGCGGCCACGTCACCGCCGAAGGCCGCCAGCTTGACCGCCGCATCCGATGCGACGACGCCGTCGCCCCCACCGCCCGCGAGCGTCAGCAGCCCGAGAAACATCCACACCACGCCCACCGCCACCACCAGCGCGACACCGATCTGCACGGCCCGGCGGGGCGAGATGTGCCTGCACGCCAACAGGATCAGGCCGAGGATCGCGTAGGTGGACAGGATCTCGCCGTAGTAGAGGACGGCCCCGTGCACGAGGCCGATGGCCAGCAGCCCGGTCTGCCTGCGCAGCATCCGCGGGATGAAGGCCGTTCCTGCCCGCTCGGCGGCCGCCATCTGCAGCGTGAAGCTGTAGCCGAACAGGAACGAGAACAACAGGTAGAACTTGGTCTCGAAGAGCAGCGAGACCGCGAACCGGACGGCGTGATCGAGCCCGGAATCGAACGCCGGGTTCGATTCCGGCGACGCGTAGTAGGGATCGGCGAAGGCCCAGATGTTGACGGCCAGGATCCCGAGGAGCGCGAACCCGCGCAGCGCATCGACATTGCGGAGCCGGTCGGGGGCGACCGGTGCGGAAACGGTGTCGGCGCGCAGGCTCACTCTGCGCCACCCGCGAGGAGCTGGGTGACGATCCGGCGCAGGATCGGCGCCTGGGCCGCGGGATCGAAGTCCGGGTCGGCGGCCACCCTGGCGAACATGCCGTCGACGAGCGCGGCCAGCCAGGTCGCGGCGTGCTCCGGGGTGAGATCGGTGGACAGCTGACCGGCATCGCTCGCCCGTTCCACCAGCGTCGCCAGCCCGCACCGGAAGGTGTGGTCGTTCGCCTTGAACCGGGCCGCGACCTCCTCGTCGCGATGCGCGACGGCCGAGATCTCCAGCGCCAGACCGGAGTACACCGGATCGCCCGCGAGCCCGCAGACCTCGTCGAGGAGCGACAGCAGCCCGGCCAGGGGGTCGTCGGCCTGCGCGAGATCGGTCATCGCCTCGCCCGTCTGCTCGCCGTCGCGTTCGACGAGGGCGAGCAGCACGGCGTGCTTGGTGGGGAAGTAGTGGAAGAGATTGCCCGAGCTCATGCCCGCACCCGAACAGATGTCCGCCGTTCTGGTGGCGCTGTAGCCGCGCTCGGCGAAACACCGTGCCGCGGCGTCCATCAGGGCGGTCCGCTTGGCCGCCCTGGCGGCGACGTCGACTGTGCGCATCCGACCTCCTCGTTCCCGGGACGCCTAATAATACATTGAGCGGTCACTTAATCAATCTTTCCAGGAATCGTTGCGCACTGCTAAGTTCATATCGACGATCGTGGCGGCCGTCCGGGGGGCGGTGGGCGATCGGGAATGCCAAAGGGGGCTTCGTGATCCATCGTCTGAGCGCACCACTGCTCGCGCTCATCCTCGCCGCATCCGGCTCGGTGCTCACCGCGACGCCCGCGACGGCCGCGCCCGCGCCCACCAATGCCTGCGGGGAAACCGGCTTCGACCCCTCCGCGAAGGCCGAGTCCTCGGACCTTCCCGGCATCGACATCAAGGTGCCCTGGCCCCAGCTGGTCCCGGTCCCCGTGCCGGACCCGCCGCAGGATCAGACCCGCATCCCGCAGGCCCCGCTGCCCGCGGATCCGTGCGCCGATCCCTGCCCGGACCTCACCGACACCGCGCCCGAGCAACCCGAGTCCGGCTCCGCGGGCTCGTCCGGGTCCGCGTCGTCCGAGTCCGGTTCGTCGTCCTCGGGTTCGGGGGCGTGGGGATCCTCGATACCGCGATTCTCCATCGCCCCCGACCCCGAGCCGATCCCCATCCCGATCCCCGGGCCCGGCGTGCCGCTGCCCCCGCCGCCGGTCCCGCAGTCGCCGCCCGTCGAGCCGGGACCGGTTGACACCGCCGCCGCGGCGCCGAAGGTCGGCGAGGTGACCCTGGTGGCCCAGCTCACCGGCCCCGGTTCCATCAATCGCACCGACAAGCGGTGGCAGGTCAACGGAACCGACCTCGGCATCATGTGGGAGAGCAAGCCAGGCGAGGTGGCCATCGCGTTCGGCGACACCTTCGGCCGGGGCTGGACACCGCCAGGCGCAAACGGTCAGGACTGGCGCTCGAATGTGCTGGGGCACAGCACCGACCGCGACCTCTCAGACGGCCTGACCCTCGACTCCATGGTGCAGGACAGCCGGTGCCACGCCGCCGAACTGCTCGGCAGCCGCAAGGTCAAGAACTGGGAGACCACGACCATCCCCACCTCCGGCTTCGCGATCGGCGACCGGCAGTACATGAGCTACATGTCGGTCCGACGCTGGAGCATGGTCCCCGGCATGTGGTACACCAACCACGGCGGCATCGCCTACTCGGACGACAACGGCCAGACCTGGACCAAGGATCCGTATGCCAAGTGGGAGAACATCTTCGGCATGAACCAGTTCCAGGTCGCGAGCATGGTCCCTGCCGGCGACCACGTCTACATGTTCGGCACCCCGAACGGACGGCTCGGCACCATCGCGCTCGCGCGGGTGGCAAGGGACCAGGTGCTCAACAAGTCGGCCTACCAGTACTGGGTCGACGGGACCTGGACCCCGGTCGGCGAGCACTCGCCGACCCCGGTCCTCAACGGTGTGGCCGCGGAGCTGTCGGTGCGCTACGACGAGTCCCGCGGCCTGTGGCAGATGAGCTACCTGGACGCACCGGCCGGGACCATCGTGCTGCGCCAGGCGAACAGCCCGCAGGGCGCCTGGTCCGCCGGCATCCCGATGGTGCGCAGCGCCGACTACCCGAAGCTGTACGGCGGCTTCCTGCATCCGTGGTCCACCGCCGACGAGGTGTACTTCACCATCTCCGAGTGGGACAGCTACAACGTCTATCTCATGCGCGCGACGCTGCGCTGAGGCCTATCGTTGCCAATCATGGGCACCGGATGGTCGTTGTCGTCGATCACCACCTCCTGGGTGGACCCGGTGGCGACCCTCGGCGCGGGCACGATGACGGCGCTGGTCCCCGACAGCGTGATGACCGCGCTCAGCCTCGGTATCGCGCGGCGGTACGTCGGGCGGGAGGTCACCGTCACCCTGCAGGGCGTGCCGGTCACGGCCCGGCTCGGTTCGTTTCGCGTGCGACGTCAGGGGGCCCATTTCGAGTCACGGGCCCGGCTCACGGGTATCGACTGGGGCGGGCACACCCTCGAGGAGGTGACGGCCGTCGCCAACGGGGTTCGGCTCGTGCCCGGCGCGCCGACCCGGGTCCGAACCGCACAGATCGACGTCGAGGGCCGTGTCGCGCTGTCGGCGGTGTTGGCGCAGGTCAATCTCCGGGAAGGCCTCGACTGGGTCCTGTTCGCCGAGGAGTCCGGCCTGATCCGCGCCGAGCACCGGCACCGTCGACTGACCGCCGTCGTCGATGCCTCGGTCGCCGACGACGTGCTGCGCATCGAGGTGATCCGGGCCCGCTGGCGGGGGCTCCCGGTTCCCGGGCGCTACCTGCCGGCGCCTGTCATCCCGTTGCCGCCGCTGCCCAACGACGCCAGGAACGTCCGCGCCACCCGCGACGGCCACGTCGTCCGCTTCACCCTCGAGATCCCCACGCTGAGCAGCTCGTTCGATCTGACGCAGCTGCTCCGGCTGATCGGGTAGCGGCTACTGCTGCTGTGCCCACCACGCGAGCAGCTCGGCCTCGGCCTCTTCCGGGCTGAGCGGGCCGCGGTCAAGCCGCAGTTCCTTCAGGAAGGTCCAGGCCTTGCCGACCTCGGGACCGGCGGGGATGCCGAGCAGCTTCATGATCGCGTTGCCGTCGAGGTCGGGCCGGACCCGGCCCAGGTCCTCCTGCTCGGCGATCCGCGCGATCCGCTGCTCGAGGTCGTCGTAGGTGGCCTGCAGCTTCGCCGCCCGGCGCTTGTTCCTGGTGGTGCAGTCCGCGCGGACGAGCTTGTGCAGGCGCGGCAACAGTTCGCCTGCGTCGGTGACGTAGCGGCGGACCGCGGAATCGGTCCACTGCCCCTCGCCGTAGCCGTGGAAGCGCAGGTGCAGGAACACCAGCTGGCCGACATCGTCGATCATCTGTTTGGAGTACTTGAGCGCCCGCATCCGCTTGCGCACCATCTTCGCCCCGACCACCTCGTGGTGGTGGAAGCTGACCCCGCCCGCAGGCTCGTTGCGCTTGGTGTCCGGCTTGCCGATGTCGTGCAGCAGCGCGGCCCAGCGCAGCACCAGGTCCGGGTCGCCGTCCTCGAGGTCGATCGCCTGCTGCAGCACGGTCAGCGAATGCTGGTAGACGTCCTTGTGCTGGTGGTGCTCGTCGATCTCCAGCTTCATCTTCGGGATCTCGGGGATGACCCGGGCCGCCAGTCCGGTCTCGCACATCACGTTGATGCCGTCGATCGCAAACTCGCCGAGGATCAGTTTGTCGAGTTCCGCGCGCACCCGCTCGGCCGTGATCCGGTCGATCTGTTCGGCCATCTCCACGATCGCCTGATGCACCCGGGGCGCAAGGGCGAAGCCGAGCTGCGAGACGAACCGCGCGGCCCGCAGCATGCGGAGGGGATCGTCGTTGAACGAGATCTCCGGCGCGGCTGGGGTGTCGAGCACCCCGTCGAGCAGTGCGGCCATGCCGCCGAGCGGATCGGTGAACTCCTGCGAGCCGTCCGCGCCGATGCGGACGGCCATCGCGTTGACCGTGAAGTCGCGGCGGACCAGGTCCTCCTCGAGGCTGGTGCCGTACACGACCTCCGGGTTCCTGGTGACCCCGTCGTAGGCGTCGGTGCGGAAGGTGGTGATCTCGATCTGCTGATCACCCTTGGCGGCGCTGATCGTCCCGAAGGCGATGCCGGTGTCCCACTGGTTGTCGGCCCAGCCCTTGAGGATTGCCTGCACCTGCTCCGGCCGCGCGTCGGTGGTGAAGTCCAGATCGGTGCCCAGCCTGCCGAGCACCGCGTCCCGCACGCTGCCGCCCACCAGGTACAGCTCGTGCCCGGCGGCGGCGAACCGCGCACCCAAGGGGGTCAGGACGTCCGCGAGGCCCAGGAGGGTCGCGGAGGCGTCCTTGAGGAGTCGGGCGCGTCGATCGGCGTCGGGAGTAGGGGAAACCACGAGTACGCAGCTTACCGACGCGCGGGGGACGGCTTGCCGCTCGGCCGGTGTGGGATTCGAGGCAGGTCCCGCTGGGCAACTAGTATTGATTGGGTGTCTGCTGCCGAACGTGCGAATCGCAGTCGCCGCAACCCGCGGCGACGAAGCGGGCACGGCGACCGCTCGAACACGCGCATGCGTACGGTCCGCGAAACGTCGGCAGGTGGACTCGTCGTCGACGGCCTCGACGGCCCCCGCGATGAGCAGTGTGCCGCGCTGATCGGGCGGACCGACCGGCGGGGACGGCTGCTCTGGTCACTGCCCAAGGGCCACATCGAGCAGGGCGAGACCGCCGAGCAGACTGCGATGCGTGAGGTGGCGGAGGAGACCGGGATCCAGGGCACGGTGCTCGCCCAACTGGGCAGCATCGACTACTGGTTCGTCACCGAGGGCAGGCGGGTCCACAAGACCGTGCACCACTACCTGCTCCGGTTCCAGGGCGGCGAGCTCTCCGACGCCGACGTCGAGGTGACCGAGGTGGCGTGGGTTCCGTTGGCCGAGTTGGAGTCCCGGCTCGCCTACGCCGACGAACGCCGACTCGCAGGAGTCGCGGGGGAGCTGATCGACCAGATGGCGTCCGCTACCGGCGAAGGGTCCCGAGAGAACGGATGAGGGCCACCCTGCGTCGCTTTGCCGTGACGACCCTGTCCGCCTTGGCGTTGGCCGCCGCCCCGATGGGTGCCGCGGTGGCCGTCGCCGCGCCCACCAACGGACCCGACAGCGGCGCCGAGTCCGCCGTCGCGGCGCCGGCCTCCTCGGGCCTGCGGTCGAACACCGACGAGCGCGAGTTCGTGAGCCTGACGATCGACAAGGTGACCCCGACCGCCGTCACCACCTCCAGCGAACCGTTCGTCACGGTCACCGGATCCGTCACCAACGTCGGCGATCGTCCCGTCCACGATGTGAAGGTCCGGCTCCAGGCCGCACCGGCCATCTCCGAGTCCGAGCAGCTCAGGTCCATGCTCACCGCCGACCAGGAGGCCTACGACACCGTCGGGGAGTTCACCACCGTCACCGAGAAGCTGCAGGTGGGACAGTCCAGCCGGTTCACCCTGGCGATGCCGCTGCGGTCGACCTCCTCGGTGTCGCTCGGCATCAAGGAGCCAGGGGTGTACCCGCTGCTGGTCAACGTCAACGGCACCCCCGAGTACGGCGGCCAGGCCAGGCTCGACGACGCCCGATTCCTGCTGCCGGTGCTCGGGCTCCCGCGCGACCCCAGCATCCGCGGCGCCGATCGCCCCGACGCGGCGGCGGTACCGCCGAGCATCACCGACCCCGTCGCCGTCACCCTGATGTGGCCGTTCGCCGACAAGCCCCGGCTCGCGTCCGGCATCCCGGGATCCTCGGACGAGAAGGTCCGACTCGTCGACGACGAGCTGGCGGACTCGCTGGCGGACGGGGGACGGCTCGAGCAGTTGCTCGCCGCCGCCGAGTTCGCCACCGGCGACAGCGTCGACCGCGACCACAAGCTCGCCGACAGCATGTGCCTGGCCGTCGACCCGGATCTGCTGATCACCGTGAGCAACATGACCAGGGGATACCTGGTGGTCGACGATCCCTCGGATCCGAACGGCCCCGCACACGAGGGGACCGGACAGACCGCGGCCACCGAGTGGCTCGAACGGTTGCGGTCGCTGACGTCCCGACTGTGCACGACCGCCGTGCCGTTCGCGCAGGTCGATCTCGCTGCGTTGCAGAAGACCGACGACCCGACACTGGTGGAGCGGGCCCTGTCGGCACCGGCGGGGATCATCGACGGCATATTGGGGATCACCTCGCGCCGCGGCCTGACCTGGCCGGACGCGGGTGTCCTCAACCCCGAGGCGGCGGGCCTTCGGGGGCTCGGTCCGACCGCGCTGCTGGCCGACAACGCGGTGGCCGAGGAGACCACGCGGCCGACGGTGCCGTTGGCCGGGACGACCGCCGATCGACCGCTGTCCGCTGCGCTGTTCGACGTGCCCGCGGCCACCGCCCTCGCCGCCGTCGGTGCCACCCCGCAGACACCCACCTACACCCCGGCGGATGTTCGATACGACCTGTCCGACGACTCGCGGACCGCCCGACTCCAGGACGCACTCGGCGCGATCGCCTGGCCGGCACTCACGCCGCCGCCCAACGCCTCCGCGAGCGCGGACCACGGCCTGCTCGTGGTGCCGCCGCAGAACTGGTCCGTGGACGGCGACGAGGCGCGTGCCGTGCTCTCGACGGTGTCGACGCTGATGCGTTCGGGGCTGGCCAACCCGCGCCCGCTCGCCGACCTGCTCGATCGACCGACCGCACAGCCGCCGGTCGACCTGGACTATCCGGCGCAGGCCACCAAGGACGGCGCGCCCGACCGGGTACAGACCGGAGCCGCCGCGGTGGCCCCCGAGATCAATGCGCTCACCGAGTCGCTGGTGAACGATCCGCAGTCGGCACTGACCCCGCGCGGCTACACCGCGCCGCTGAGTGAGGACCTGCTGCGTGCGCTGAGCACGTCCGGGAGGCGCGACCGGGAGCGGGGCGCCGCGACGGCCGCCGCCGAGACGCGGGTCAGCGACGTCGAGGAGGCGCTGACCGATATCTACGCGTCGGTGACGGTGCTTCCCCCCGGCGGCGCCTACACCCTCGCCTCGGAACAGAGCCCGCTCCTGCTGGTCGCGCGCAACGACCTGCCGGTGGGGATCAACGTGCGGCTGCAGATCTCGGCACCGCAGGAGATGACGGTCACCGACATCGGCGATCAACAGCTGCCGCCGCGCGGCAGCCGGACGCTGCAGGTGCCCGCGACCGTCGAGAACGCAGGCAAGCTGGTGGTCGATGTCGCGCTGACCACCACGAACGGCCGTGAACTCGGCGAGCCCACCTCGGTGTCGATCCGGACGAACACGTACGGCAAGGCGCTGGCGATCATCACCGCCTGCGCAGGCGCACTACTGTTGCTACTTGCGGGACGGCGCCTGTGGCACCGATTCCGGGGTCAGCCGGACCCAGCGGATGAAGGGTACGAAGCTCGATGACGGGGAGCACGCGTCGCCCACCGGGCACGGGAGCGGACCCAGGCGGGCGACCCCAGAATCCGGGCGCGGAACCCGCGCAGCGACCCCAGAATCCGGGCACGGAGCCCGCGCAGCGACCCCAGAATCCGGGACCTCGGCATCCCGAGCCGGCGCCGCCCGCCCCGTGGGAACGGGCCAACCCGACACCGCACGGACCCGCCGACCCGCGACCGGTGCCGCCACCTGACCAGGCCGGGCGCATGCCGCCGCCCCCCGGCCAGCCCAGGTCGCAGCCGCCGTTCCCGCCGGACCAGCCGCGCCCGTTCCGCCCCGCCCAGCCCCAGACGTACCGACCGCAGCCCGCGCCGCAGCGGGCCGCCCCGCAGCGCTACCTGCCGCCGCCCCCGCATCTGCGCGGGGGACAGCCGCCGCAGCCTGCACCGAGCCCGGCAGTCAACAGGCCCGCCGCTCCCGCGCCGGATCCGGAGCCGACACCCGAGCAGGAGCCGCAGGCGCAGAGCCAAAACTCCCGTCTCCTCGCGTCCACCGGCTCCATCGCGGTGGCCACCCTGGTCAGCCGGATCACCGGCTTCCTCAAGCAGGTGCTGCTGCTGACCGTGCTCGGCGCCGCCACCGCCAGCTCGTTCACCGTGGCCAGCCAGCTGCCGACGATGATCTCGGAACTGGTCCTCGGCGCGGTGCTGACCGCGATCGTGGTGCCGGTCCTGGTGCGTGCCGAGAAGGAGGACGACGACGGGGGCGTGGCCTTCGTACGCAGGTTGTTCACCGTCACCTGCCTGATCCTCGGTGTCGCCTCGGTGGTCGCGGTCGCCGCCGCCCCGCTGCTGACCCGGATCTTCCTCCCGGAGGACGGCAAGGTCGACGCCGAACTGTCCACCTCGTTCGCCTACCTGCTGCTGCCCGCGATCCTCTTCTACGGCCTGTCTGCCCTGTTGACCGCGCTGCTCAACACGAGGGGCGTGTTCAAGCCCGGCGCGTGGGCGCCGGTGCTCAACAACCTCGTGGTGCTGTGCGTGCTCGCGGTCTTCTGGCTGGTCACCCGCGGTTCCGACGAGATGACGACCGGGCGCGTGCTGCTGCTCGGGCTGGGCGTGACAGTAGGCGTGGTGACCCAGGCCGCGACCCTGCTGCCCGCGATCCGGCGCGAGGGCATCAGCCTGAAGCCGCTGTGGGGACTCGACGCCAGGCTGAAGATGTTCGCTGGCATGGGTATCGCCATCGTGCTCTATGTGCTGATCAGCCAAGCCGGCTTCGCAGTGGCCACATACGTCGCCGCCGGGGTCGACGATGCCGGGCCGGTGATCTATCAGCAGGCCTGGCTGCTGCTGCAGCTGCCGTACGGCATCCTCGGCGTGACGGTGCTCACCGCGATCATGCCGCGGCTCAGTCGCAATGCGGCCGCGGAGGACACCCCGGCGGTCGTCGACGACCTGTCCGTCTCGACCCGGTTGACGATGGTGTCGCTGGTGCCGGTGGTGGTGTTCCTCACCTTCGCGGGCCCACAGGTCGGCCATGCCCTGTTCGGCTACGGCCGCTTCGGTGAGGCCGACGCCGAGCGGCTCGGACACGCCGTCAGCTGGTCCGCGTTCACCCTGATCCCGTACGCCCTCGTGCTCATCCACCTTCGGGTGTTCTACGCCCGCGAGCAGGCCTGGACACCGACCTGGATCATCCTCGGCATCACCGGGGTGAAGGTCGGGCTCTCGTTGCTGGCGCCGATGGTGGCCTCGAGTGACGAGCAGGTCGTCAGCCTGCTCGGTGTCGCGAACGGTCTCGGCTTCACCGTGGGCGCGCTGATCGGCGGTTACCTGCTCCGGCGGAGCCTCGGTAACCTGCGGATGGCGAACGTCGGCAAGACCGCGTTCCTGGTCGTCGTCGCCTCGGTGGCGGGCGGGATCACGATGCTGACGGCCGAGGAGCTGCTGCGCCTCGACCGTCTCGGCGACCGGTTCGGCGGGCCCGGTGCCTTCGTCCAGGTCGGTATCGGCGCGGTCATCATGCTCGGGCTGACATTCGGGCTGCTGCGGATCGCCCGGGTACCCGAGGTGGTCGCCGGCACGGTGGCGGTGGGGCGTGTGGTGAACAGACTTCTCGGTCGGTCGACGCCGGAATCGCGCGTTGACACGCCGAAGGTCGTGTCACTCTATGAGGCGGAGACTGAGTTGATCCCCGCCATCGACGGTGCTCAGATGCCCCTCAGCGGCGGGATACCACTCCCGTACGCTGATCCCCGGCGGTCTGGGGACCAGTTCTCAACAGGAGAGATTTCGGGACTTATGCGCGAAGGAGTGAGGGTGAGCGACGAGAACGTTGCCGACGGCCAGTCCGGCGTGTCCGCTGTTAAGGCGTCCGTGCCCGAATCGGCCCCGCGGAAGATCGAGGCAACGGACGGCGGGCCCACCTCGGCGATCCCGGACGGCGACGGGGCCAAGGCTCCCGCCAAGGCCGACAAGCCTGCCGTGGAGCGCCCCGAGCGCGACCTGACAGTCGACACCGGTGTCATCCCGATCGGCTCGCCGACGCTGCCCCCGCTGCGGGTGGGCGACTCGACCTCGGCGGCGAGGTCAACGCGCGGGCCCAAGCTGATCCCCGGCGCCTCGGTGGCGGGCGGGCGCTACCGCCTCCTCGCCCCGCACGGCGGTGCCCGCGGACTCAAGTTCTGGCAGGCCCACGACATCAAGCTCGATCGCGAGGTCGCGCTGACCTTCGTCGACGCCGACCAGCGCGCGAGTTCCTCGACGTCCGAGTCGGAGGGACCGCAGGCGGTCCTGTCGCGCACCCTGCGGCTCGGTCGGATCAACTCGCCCGGCCTGGCCCGGGTCCTCGACGTGGTCCGCGGCAGCTCGGGCGGCATCGTCGTCGCCGAGTGGACGCCGGGACGGTCGCTGCGGGAGATGGCCGAGACCGAACCGTCTCCGATCGGCGCGGCGAGGGCGATCCGTGCGCTCGCCTCGGCGGCGGAGGCCGCCCACCGCGGCGGCGGATCGCTGTCGATCGACCATCCGGACCGGATCCGGATCTCCGCGGGTGGCGACGCGGTGCTGGCCTTCCCCGCCACCCTTGCCGACGCCGATCCCAGCTCGGACGTGCGCGGACTCGGCGCCATGCTGTACGCGTTGATCACGGCGCGGTGGCCGCTCGGCGAGCCGGCACCGGCGCCCGAGTCGGGTGCCCCCGCAGCGGCCCCTCAGACGGCCGCCGACCCGCGCACGCCGCACGCGGCGGGCACCGTGGGCGGGATGAGGCTGGCGGACCGCGGCGACGACGGACTGCCGGTCGAGCCGCGGCGCCTCCGGCCCGAGGTGCCGTTCGAGATCTCCGCCGTCGCCGTCCGCGCCCTCGAGCAGGGTGGCGGGATCCGCACGGCCGCGACCGTCCAGCACGTGCTGGACCAGGCGTCCGTGGTGGATCAGAAGACCGACCTCATGCCCGCACTGCGACTCGGCCAGCGGCCCGCCGGGGCGACCAGCCGCGCCCTTCTCGATCCCGAGGAGGCCGAGGCGAAGCGGGCGAAGGACAACAAGATGATCATCGCGCTGTCCGCGCTCGGTGTCCTCACCGTCGTCGTGTTGGCCCTGGTCGGCTGGTGGCTGGCCAACTTCCTGGCGGGGGGCAGCTCCAGCGAACCGCTGACGGACCAGAACATCGGCCTCACGACCGCCCCGGCCGAGGCCTCCGTGTCGGCGCCCGCCGTACCCGGGCCCGCCGCGGCGGGGGCAGCGGTGGTTCCCACGGGCGCCACCGTGTACTCGCCGCAGGGGTCACCGGACAACCCGGCCACCGCGCGGCAGGCGATCGACGGCAACCCGGCCACCGCGTGGACCACGGACGGCTACTTCGACCAGTTCCCGACCTTCAAGAACGGTGTCGGCCTGATGATCGACCTGGCCGAGCCGAGCGCGCTGCGCGAGGTCTCGATCACCTCGCCGAGCGCGGGCACCGCCGTCGAGATCCGCACCGCCGCAACGGCGAACCCCACCCTGGACCAGACCCAGGTGATCGGTTCGGCGGTCCTCGGGAAGGGCGTCACCACGATTCCGGTGACCGCAGAGGGCAAGACCGGCAAGGTCCTGGTGTGGATCACCAAGCTGGCCAGCGAGGGCGGGAAGAACCAGTCCTCGCTCGCGGAGATCAGCTTCACGAAGGCCCCCTGAACACCGGTTCAGCCCTCGGAGTGACTCCAGACCTTACGGTCGGTTAGCATTTCTCGTGCGAATCTATAGGGGGGTCGCCGGGGCTGGCATGTCTGATGCCGAGCTCCTGGCAGCGCACGCGTCGGGGGACGCACGCGCGTTTGCTGAGTTGTTGAGCAGACATCAGGACCATTTATGGCAGACGGCGAAGCGGACCAGCTACACGCCGGAAGACGCGGCTGACGCGCTCCAGGAGGCATTGCTGTCCGCCCACCGGACGGCGGCGTCGTTCCGGGCGGATGCTGCCGTGCGCAGCTGGCTGCACCGGATCGTGGTGAATGCGTGTCTCGATCGGATACGCCGCAACCGGGCCCGACCGACCGTGCCGCTGGAGGACGACCACCAGGAACCGGCCCGCCCCCGCGACCCGATGGACGACTGCGAGACCGCGATGGCCATCGACGCCGCCCTGTTCACCCTGTCGCCCGAGCAGCGGGCCGCCGTGGTGGCGGTCGACCTGGAGGGATACTCAGTCGCGGAGGCGGCAGCGCTACTCGGGGTTCCGGAGGGCACCGTCAAGAGCCGCTGCGCTCGGGCACGGCTGAAGCTGGCCCAGCAGTTGAAATATTTGCAGAATGAGCGGAACCAAATCCATCCTTGAGGGGTCTAATCATAATGACGTGCCCGTAAGACTCGAGGACTCAGCAGGGAGGTGACATGGTCGGTCAGGGTGATGAAGCGCTCCTGCGGCCCCCTTTCGACCCCGAACTGATCGCCGACCTGCACGCAGGGCTGTTCGACCCCCCGTTCGAGGCGCGCCTCGGCGCCGCGGTGGAGAGCGACCCGCAGGCCCGACAAGTCCTCGCCGCCCTCGATTCGGTCAGCACCCGGCTCGCCGAACTCCGTGCGGACGACACCCCCGCACCCCCGGCGCCCCCGGAGGTTCTCGACCGACTTCACGCAGCGTTGGCAGCCAAGGGCGCCCCGGACCCGGTCGACACGGTCCCCGTGGTCGCCCTCGCCGACCATCCCCGTCGCAGGCGAGCGTGGATCCCCGTCGCCGCGGCCGCCGCGATCCTGCTGCTGGCAGGGGGCATCGTCCTGGGGACGGGAGTGCTCGAGGAGGATCCCGAAGCACCGGCACCGACCGTGGCCCAGCCGTTCATGCCCCGCGCCGACGAGCCGGACCTGGGTGCGGATCTGACCCCCGGCGCCGCCCTCGTCATGATGGGACGGTCGTCGCTCGGTCCGTTGTCCGCCCCCGGCGCACTCGCCGGTTGCCTGCGCGCCAACGGCGTCGATCCGGACACCCCCCTGCTCGGGTCCGGCCCGGTGCGGATCCGGGGGATCCGCGGCATCCTGATGCTGTTCGCGGGCCCGCGACCGCCGCAGATCACCGCGCTGGTCGTCGGTGCCGACTGCACGGAATCGCGCCCGGAAACCCTGGCGCGCAGCGACATCGGCTGACGGCCAGCGCCGATCACCCCTGCTCGCCCCGCGCGACAGGCAGCAGGATCTGCAAAACCCGCTCCCGCATCTCGGGGGTGTCCTCCTCGACGGCGATCAGCGACAGGAACAGCGCCGCCCCGGCCCCGAGGACCAGGAGGGCGCGCGCATCCAGCAGGTCGTCCGACCCGGAGGACTCGGCGTACAGCGCGCTGCTCGGACCGCTGAAGCCCCGCCACAGCGTGTTACGCAGATCCTCCTGATCGCGCAACGTGGCGAGCAGTCCCGGCACCGCCTCCCGCACCTCAGGCCGGCGGAACAGCTCCGAACTCCCGGTCACCACCCACGTGATCCATCCCTCCCGATCGGCCCCCGCGAACGGGGTCAGGTCCGGGGTCACGCCCAGTACCGCGTCGAGCACGAGTTGCGCCTTCGAATCCCACCGACGGTCGATCGCCGCCCGGCTCACCCCGGCCTTCGCGGCGATCGCGCGCATGCTGAGCTGGTCGAATCCGACGTCGACCAGCAGCTCGCGAGCGGCCGCGAGCACCTCGGCATCGATCTGTGGGTCCCGCGGCCGACCCGATCCGGTTTTAGTCATTGCCCCGGATTCTCTTCCATGTCCGGCCTCGGGGCTATACCGTGTCCTATTACGAGGCCGGTGGCATCGTAATTCCGCGACGCAAGGATCCGACATGACCTCCCCGAACGAGACGCCCAGCACTACGCGCGTCTTCGAGCCCGCCCGGCTCGGCCCGCTGACCCTGCGCAACCGGATCATCAAGGCCGCCACATTCGAGGGCGTGATGCCGCGCGGGGCCGTCTCCGACGAGCTCATCGAGTTCCACCGAGCGGTGGCCGCGGGGGGAGCGGCGCTCACCACGGTGGCGTACTGCGCGGTGTCCGAGGGCGGCCGAGTGCACCGCAACACCCTGGTCCTCGACGAGTCGAGCCTGCCGGGCCTGACCAGGCTCACCGACGCCGTGCACGCCGAGGGAGCGTTGGCCGCCGCCCAGATCGGCCACGCCGGCCTGGTCGCCAACACGATGTCGAACAAGCGCCCGACCCTGGCTCCGTCCACCCGGATCAGTGCTCCCGCAATGGGTCTGGTGCGAGGCGCGACACCGGACCAGCTGGCGGCGGTGACCGCGGACTTCGAGCGCTCGGCGCGGGTCGCGGTCGAGGCCGGGTTCGATGCCATCGAGGTGCACCTCGGTCACAACTACCTGCTGAGCTCCTTCATGAGCCCCAATCTGAACAAGCGCAAGGACGGCTACGGTGGCAGCGTCGCGAACCGGGCCAGGTTCCCGCGCGAGGTGCTCGAACGAGTCCGGGCCGCCGCGGGGGACAGGGTCGCGGTGACCGCGAAGTTCAACATGTCCGACGGGGTACCGAAGGGACTGTGGCTCGACCAGAGCATGCAGATCGCCAAGCTACTCGAGTCCGACGGTCACCTCGACGCGTTGCAGCTGACCGGCGGTAGCTCACTCCTCAACGGCATGTACTTCTTCCGCGGCGAGGTTCCGATGGCGGAATTCGTTGCGTCGCAACCGAAGCTGGTCGGTCTCGGACTCAAGGTATACGGGCCGCACCTGTTCCCGACCTACCCGTTCGAGGAGGCCTTCTTCCTCCCGTTCGCCCGGCAGTTCCGAGAGATCCTGTCGATGCCGTTGATCCTGCTCGGCGGCATCAATCGGATGGACACCATCGTCGGCGCCCTCGACGAGGGGTTCGAGTTCGTCGCGATGGCGCGGGCACTGCTACGAGAACCCGATCTGGTCAACAGGTTTCGTGACGAGACGGCCACCGAGGGCCATTGCATCCACTGCAACAAGTGCATGCCGACCATCTACACGGGCACCCGCTGCGTGGTGCGCGAGGCGCAGCAGCTGATCGGCTGAGCGGGCCGTCAGGCCTCGACGATCTTGCAACCGTTGGAGTTGGCGGACTCGACGATCCACTTCGCACTCGTCGGATCGCTGGCGGCCATGGCGTTCGCCCGGTCGGCCTGCAGGTTGCAGTAGGCCTGATCGCCGGCGTTGTCAGGGGGGTTGCTCACGTACCGAGTGGCAGTCCCCGGTGCCTGCTCGGTGGTGGTGGGAGCGGGCGTCGACGGGGCCTGCTCGGTGCCGGACACAGACGCCACCGCCTCCGCCCCGGCGCTGCCGGCGGTGAGAACGATCGCGGCGATGGAGACGAGCACTGCGCGAGCTGCGGTGTGGAAAGGAATGACGGACCTCCGATGACCCTACGAGCGGGCTTCACGATCAGGATGCGCCCGAACAGGGGCTTCTGTACAGAGGTCACAGGGTGGAAATCGACGCGACGTCGGCGGGCGGGCGCGGACATGGAGGCGACGGCGGGCGGCCGGGTCGCCGGTCGGCGCATGCCCGAGGGGCGGCACGATTACGATGTCCGGCGTAGATCGTGACCGGCTGATGTACGGCCCGCAGCAGCGGACGCACAGGGCGAAGGGAGACCCGTTGCCCCGGATCACCGCGCCCACCGTCGCCGAACACCGGGAGGCTCAGGAGCGGGCGCTGCTCGACGCCGCCCGGGCCGTGCTCGCCGAGGGAGCAACCGAGATCCCCGGGTTTGCCGAGGTCGCCGCCAGGGCCGGGCTGGCCCGCTCGAGCATGTACCAATACTTCCGGTCCCGTCAGCACCTGCTCACCGCCCTGATCGAGGACGCCTTCCCGCGCTGGTCGGAGCGGGTCGAGGCCGCGATGGCCGAGGCAGGTGCCCCGGACCGGCGGGTGCTCGCCTATGTGCGCGCGAACCTCGATCTGGTAGCGGACGGCGAACACGCCATCGCCGCCGCAATCGCCTCGATCGCGCCCCGTGATGTGATCGCGGAGTCCAGCGCCGCGATGCACCGGCAGCTGATCGCCCCGCTGGCCGCCGCCCTCGCCGAACTCGGTGCGCAGGACCCCGCCGCCATGGCGGACCTGATCAACGCGGTGGTGCATGCCGCGACCCGTCAGCTGGAGAAGGGCGCCGACGTGGCCGCCGTCCGTCAGCGCACGGAGGAACTGATAGCGCCGTACGTCGAGCGTGCCGCCGCCCGCGGCGTACCCACGAACAGCGGGAACAACACCCCTTAGGCTGTTGTTGACGCACATAACGTCCACTACCTCGGAAGGCCCGCATGACTACTCCGACCTCCGTCCGCGACCTCATCATCGTCGGCTCCGGACCCGCCGGATACACGGCAGGTGTCTACGCCGCTCGAGCGGAGCTCGAACCCCTTCTCTTCGAGGGCACCCAGTTCGGTGGCGCCCTGATGACCACCACCGAGGTGGAGAACTTCCCAGGCTTCCGCGAGGGCATCATGGGCCCGGACCTGATGGACGAGATGCGTGAGCAGGCCAAGCGCTTCGGCGCGGACATCCGCACCGAGGACGTCGACGAGATCGATCTGGCCGGTCCGGTCAAGAAGGTCGTCGCGAACGGCGAGACCTACTACGCACACGCGGTCGTCCTCGCGATGGGCGCCGCGGCCCGCTACCTCGGCATCGAGGGGGAGGAGCGGCTGCTCGGCCGCGGCGTCAGCGCCTGCGCGACCTGCGACGGCTTCTTCTTCAAGGACCAGGACATCGTGGTCGTCGGCGGCGGCGACTCCGCGATGGAGGAGGCCACCTTCCTGACCCGGTTCGCCCGCTCGGTCACCCTGGTGCACCGACGCGAGGAGTTCCGCGCCTCCCGCATCATGCTCGAGCGCGCCAAGGCCAACGAGAAGATCCGCTTCGTCACCAACGCCGAGCCGGTCGAGGTCGTCGGCGAGAACAGCGTCACCGGCCTGGTCGTCCGCGACACCGTCACCGGCGAACAGTCGACGCTGCCCGTGACCGGCCTGTTCGTCGCGATCGGTCACGACCCGCGCAGCGAGCTGGTCAAGGGCCAGGTCGACATCGACGACGAGGGCTACGTCCGCGTGCAGTCCCCGACCACGGCGACCTCGCTCGAGGGTGTCTTCGCGGCAGGCGACCTGGTCGACCACACCTACCGCCAGGCCATCACCGCGGCCGGCACCGGCGCCTCCGCGGCGATCGACGCCGAGCGCTGGCTCGCCGAGCGCGGCGACATCACCGCGAACACCCTCGAGGCAGCCGGCGAGCCGGTCGCCGTCGAGGCGTGAGTCCCGAGTAGTCCGCGAGGCCTGACCGCCCGCACACCCCGACCAGCCACCCGAGGAGACAGACAATGTCCAACACGATCACCATCACCGACGACTCCTTCAAGCAGGACGTCCTCGATTCCGAGAAGCCGGTCCTCGTCGACTTCTGGGCGACCTGGTGCGGCCCCTGCAAGATGGTCGCCCCCGTCCTCGAGGAGATCGCGGGCGAGCACGGTGACAAGCTCACCGTCGCCAAGCTCGACATCGACGCGAACCCGGCCGCCGCGCGCGATTTCCAGGTCATGTCGATCCCCACGATGATCCTGTTCCAGGGCGGCAAGCCGGTGAAGCAGATCGTCGGAGCCAAGGGCAAGGCCGCCCTGCTCAAGGACCTGTCCGACGTCCTCTAGGTCACATCGCAGCCCCCGAGATTGACTGTTTCTCGGGGGCTTCTGCGACAATCGATCGACACGTGCGACGCGCGGCGCCTCGGTGCGCCGTCAGGAACTGACGAAAGGGCCGGGAAGAATGCATCGACTCCGTCACGGCGACCACGGTCCCGCCGTTGCTGAGGTTCGAGGCACCCTTTCCACGCTCGGCTTCCTGCACAACGGGGTGTCCGTCACCTCGCGTGAGGCGATCAACGGTTCGCAGTGGATCGCCCCCGACGCGGTGTTCGACCACCACCTCGACAGCGCCGTGCGGGCCTTCCAGCAGCAGCGTGGCCTGCTGGTCGACGGGGTGGTCGGCACCGCGACCTACCGGTCGCTCAAGGAGGCCTCGTACCGGCTCGGCGCTCGCACGCTGATCTACCAGCTGTCCGCGCCCCTGTACGGCGACGACGTGGCGGCGCTGCAGACCAAGCTGCAGGACCTCGGCTTCTACCCGGGCCGCGTCGACGGCTACTTCGGCCCGCAGACCCACGAGGGTCTGTCGTCGTTCCAGCGTGAGATCGGCATCGCCTCCGACGGCATCTGCGGCCCGCAGACGCTGCGGTCGCTCGATCTGCTCGGCACCCGGGTCACGGGCGGCTCGCCGCACGCCATCACCGAGGAGGAGCTGGTCCGCCGCTCCGGCCCGCAGCTCAGCGGCAAGCGCATCGTGATCGACCCCGACCTCGGCGGCGGCGAGACCGGCATCGTGCTCGACTCGGCGTTCGGTCCGATCACCGAGTCCGACATCCTCTGGGACCTGGCCAGCCGGCTCGAGGGCCGGATGGCGGCGACCGGCATGGAGACATTCCTGTCCCGCGCGCACGACCAGAACCCGTCGCCCGCCCAGCGCGCCGAGACGTCCAACACGTTCGAGGCGGACCTGATGATCTCGCTGCGGTGCTCGGCCAGCACCAGCCCGCACGCAAATGGCGTGGCCAGCTTCCACTTCGGGAACTCGCACGGTGCCACCTCGCGGATCGGACAGGTTCTCTCCAGCTTCATCCAGCGCGAGATCGTTGCCAGGACCTCGCTGCAGGACTGCCGGACCCACGGTCGCACCTGGGATCTGTTGCGGCTGACCAACATGCCGACCGTGCAGGTCGACATCGGTTATCTCACAAACGAATCCGATGTCGGCGTGCTCGCCAATCCGCGCAACCGTGACATCATCGCCGAGTCCATCCTGATCGCAGTGAAGCGCCTCTACCTGCTCGGGCAGGACGATCAGCCCACCGGCACGTTCACCTTCGCCGAACTGCTGGCCGAGGAGCTCTCGAAGGCCGACCAAGCCTAGGCGGCGCGCCTGAAGCCTTCAGATAGGCCATGCGAGCGACACCTCCACGGAAGAAATACGTTGTCATGCAATGGAGTTCGCCACTTCTGGCCGAAGATCTCGGCATCCGGTACGCGACAGGCTGTGCGTGGACGAGAAGTCGCTGATTCAGGCGATGTCACCCGGATCTCGTCGGCCACGATGACACGTTCCGTCAGTTCGATGGGGTTCCACTCAATGCTCATACGAGAGACCCCGCGACCTACGCCACCAATTGGCGAACACAGGCCGCGGGTCAATCTTCAGCTACGAGATGTGACTAGCAGTTCCCGATTTTCCACGCATTTCGGACGGCTCCTGGGCCATTTCCCACGCTGCCGAGACCCACAATCGCATTCGACCCTACGCAGCGCTGCTCGTCCTGCCAGATCGCGAGGTCGACGTTGATCCTGTGACCGATCAAATCACACGTGCGGTAGTAGGCGTAGACGGTGCCGAACTCCACCTTCGTGTAATAGCCGCACTGGATACCAGCGACGGGCGTCTCGCTGCTCCCCTGGGCAGCGGCCACGCTCGGCGTCGTGACCGCAAGTCCACCGCCAATACTCGCCGCCGCAACCGCCATCACTGCGGCACGCTTGAGCGAGCGAGACTTCAATACCGACATATAAATCAACCCCCACTGTCAGTGACATTCTCTACGTCCTCTTGCCGGGACTTTCCGTGGCAGGAACGCAATCTGGACGCCTGTCCAGACCAATTGGACGGTAGTCCAAATGAGCTCCGATCACAAGATCAACATCGCGGCTCTCCGGAATCACGGCCACGGTCATCACAGACCCATCGACCTAACTCTTGGTCTGCTGAAATTCGACTTTGCCGGACCCTCCATTCCTCCAGGCCACCAGGCTCCCCGTCCTCCGGCAAACCCTCATCGACACGCACACGACCGCCTCAGGTGCAAGTCGGTATCAAGAGACTCGGCCGCATCCCGACGGCGGCGGGCACCGCAATCTTGGCAGCCGCGAAAGTCGCAAGAACCGGACCGGGATGGGGTACGTCTATGGCGCCACACCGTCGACGACCATTCCCGCCTTGCCTGTTCCGAAATCCTCAGCGACGAATGCAAAGAGGCCGCCGCCGCTTACTGGCACCACGCCAACACCTTCGACCCCCAGATCACCGACAAACGGGTTCTTGCCGACAACGGAACCTGCAACCGGTCACAGGATTTCGCTGTTGTGCTCGGCGAAGTCGCCCACATACGGACCCGCCCATGTCGGCCGGAAACCAACGGTAAGGTCGAACGCTTCAACCGCGTTCGCGTCCAAAACATCCCGGGGAATTCATCCAGGGAGCCCGCCGCCACCATTCGTCGGCGACGCGCTCAGAGAACCCCGACGGTCGACTTCTGTTCCATGTCGGTCATCGTCAGCGACGCCACGGCGAGCAGCCGTTCCAACGCCGACTCCACGTCAGCCTTCCACCCGTGATCCCTGTCCAGTTCCAACCGCATTCGCGGGTACCGATGATGCGCGGCAACCACTTCGAATCCCATGTCGGTGAGGAACTCGGCATCGATCATGCAATCGGCAGGGGTGCATTCCTGGCCGCGCCGTCCGGCCACCGGATCGTCCTGCACATCGCGGATCCCGAAGGCCTCGAGGGCACGCACGCCACGGCGCACCAGATCGCCCACCACGGCCTGGATGAGACTCGGGCCCACCCCGTCCAGCTCTGCTGCCGGTTCGAGCCTCATCGTCGTCAGCAGGACCGCGTCCGGGCTGACGGGGGAGGTGGGGAAGAGCTTGGCACGCGGCACCACACCGGGCGGCGAGTAGAGCGCGCAGCCGGCGGGGGTCCCGTCGAGGGTGGCGACCTGACCGCAGGATCCCCACTCCAGCATGACCATCGACAGCCATGCTTCCTTCTCGAACTCGGGATCGGAGAAGTCGCGGGAGCTGCGAACGGCGGCCGGGTCCATCTCCCAGAAGACGCACCGCCGGGAATGACGGGGGAGTTGATCGAAACCGTCGAGGGTGAGCGGGCTGATGCGCATCGACACCCTGACTCCGCCTCCAAAACACCTACTGCGGAGGCTGTGAGCCCCCGCGTGACACGTTCTCTGACATCCAGGATAGGCGATCCGCGTCCGGCCGGCGCCGTTCACTGAACCAGATCCGAAAGCTACTTGTATGCAAGGGATTTCGATGGATCCGGAGTCAGACACCCGCGGCCCGGCGACCGTACTGTCACAGTGACGTATCGACCGCGGGTGTCTGTACCCGGAGAATCCGACCTATCCGGGCGTCTGGGACTCCATCATGTCGACGATCCGCTGGAGGTCCTCCACCGAGCCGAATTCGACGACGATCTTGCCCTTCCGCTTGCCCAGGCTCACCGTCACACGGGTGTCGAAAGAGGAGGAGAGCCGTTCCGCGACGTCCTGGAGACCGGGCATCTGAATCGGCTTGCGCTTGGCGGCGGGCGCCGGCACCGGCTCGCCCTCCCGGTTCGCGAGGGTGACGGCCTCCTCGGTGGCACGCACCGACAGGCCCTCCGCCACGATCCGGGCGGCCAGCTGTTCCTGCGCCTCCGGACCCGACTCGAGCGACAGCAACGCCCGGGCGTGGCCGGCCGAGAGCACCCCGGCGGCGACGCGGCGCTGCACGGGAATCGGCAGCTTCAGGAGCCGGATCATGTTCGTCACCACGGGGCGAGAGCGACCGATCCGGGTGGCCAGCTCGTCGTGGGTGACATTGAACTCCTCGAGGAGCTGCTGATAGGCAGCGGCCTCCTCGAGCGGGTTCAGCTGCACCCGGTGGATGTTCTCCAGCAGCGCGTCGCGGAGCATCGACCCGTCGTTCGTCTCCCGCACGATGGCGGGGATCCGCTCGAGCCCGGCCTCCTGGCTGGCCCGCCACCGGCGTTCGCCCATGACGAGCTGGTAGCGGTCGGCGGCGACCCGGCGGACCACGATGGGCTGCATCAGGCCGAACTCGCGGATCGAGTGGACGAGTTCGCCGAGGGCTTCCTCGTCGAAGACGTGGCGGGGCTGCTGGGGGTTCGGTTCGATCTGGGCAGCGGCGATCTCGCGGTACACAGCACCGACGGGGGAGAGGTCGGGTCCGTCCGCCACCTCCGCGCCGTCGACCGGCGGCGTGACCGCCGCATCGGTGGCCGGCGCCGTCACGGTGGCCGGCTCCGACTTCTCCTGCTTCGCCGGGGCCTCCTCCTTCACCGGCACCTCGGGCGCCTCCGGGGCCTCCGGTGCCTCGACGACCGGCGTCGGCTTCACCGCGATCGGCGCGGTCGCGTTGCCGATGATGACATCGGCGGCGGCGCTTCCGAGGCGCGGTCCCGCCTCCGGACCGGTGGGAATCAGCGCGGCGAGGCCCCGCCCGAGTCCGCCCTTGCTTCTCTGGCTCACTGCTGCTCCTGCGAGTTGATCGTTGCGGTCCGGGCTGCGAGTTCCCGCCCGGCATCGAGATAGCTCATTGCGCCCCGCGAACCCGGGTCGTAGTCGAGGACGGTCATCCCGAATCCGGGCGCCTCCGACACCTTCACGCTGCGTGGGATGACGGCGCGCAGGACCCTGTCACCGAAGTGCCTGCGCACCTCCTCCGCGACCTGATCCGCCAGCTTGGTGCGGCCGTCGTACATGGTCAGCAGCACGGTCGACACGTGCAGATCGGGGTTCAGATGGGACTGCACCAGCTCGATGTTGCGGAGCAGCTGTCCGACACCCTCGAGTGCGTAGTACTCGCACTGGATGGGGATCAGGACCTCGTTCGCAGCCACGAGGGCGTTGACCGTCAGCAGCCCGAGCGAGGGCGGGCAGTCGATCAGGATGAAGTCGGCATCGATGGCTGCGAGCGCCTTCTCAGAGAGCGCATTCTTCAACCGGCCCTCGCGCGCGACCATGGAGACCAGTTCGATCTCGGCGCCCGCTAGATCGATCGTTGCGGGGATGCAGAACAGGCCCTCGTGGTGCGGGCTCTGCTGGATGGCCTCGGCGGCGGTGACCTCACCGATCAGCAGCTCATAGCTCGACGGGGTGCCCGAGTGGTGCGGTACGCCCAGCGCGGTGCTGGCGTTGCCCTGCGGGTCGAGGTCGACGACGAGAACCCGCAGCCCCTGCACGGCCAGGGCCGAGGCCAGGTTCACCGCCGAGGTGGTCTTGCCGACCCCACCCTTCTGGTTCGCGATGGTGAGCATCCGACGAGTCTTCGGCCGGGGGAGGGTCACCGTGTGTGGGTGCAGAACCTGGCTGGCCCGTTGCGCTGCGGCACCGATCGGGGTGTCCAGCGAGGAGATGCCGGCGTACGCGGCGGCGGGGGCCGAATACGGGTTCTCTGTGTTGTCGGTGGTGGAACTCGAGGCGTCGTGATCTGTTTCACGTGAAACAGTTGATTCGGGTCCACCCGACATAGATTGCTCCTTCACTGGACTTGCCTGCTAGATCGTCGCATTCGCACACGAGCGCACGGTGACTCTGTCATCGGCGATGAGATCGCCGGGAGACTCGCTCCGCCCGAACCACAGTGGTCGGAGTGGGAAGAAGGTCGACACCGCACTCGACGATCTCTAGCTTGCCAGCACCGATGCGGGTTAGGGAAGCGCGATCCCGGGAAATCTCCTCGGCCGCACTGGAACCCTTCATGGCGAGCATCCGACCACCCTCGTGAATCAACGGAATCGACCACCGCGCAAGCTTCTCCAGGGGTGCGACCGCGCGCGAGGTGACGACATCGGCGCCCCCAACCTCCTTGATCACGCCCGGCTGCTCCGCGCGTCCGCGCACGACGAGGATGTCCAGCCCGACCGATTCGGCGAACTCGGCAAGATAGACCGATCGTCGCAGGAGCGGCTCGACGAGGGTGACCTTGAGATCGGGGCGCGCAATAGCGAGGGGGATACCGGGGAGTCCGGCGCCGCTGCCGACATCCACCACCGACTCACCCTCCTCGATCAGCTCGCCGATCACCGCACAGTTGAGCAGGTGTCGCTCCCACAGCCGGGGGACCTCCCGCGGTCCGATCAGGCCGCGCTCTACGCCATCGGTCGCGAGCGAAAGACGATACTTCTCGGCGAGTTCGAGGCGGTCTCCGAAGAGCGTGCGAGCGGCGTCGGGCAGGTCCTCGGACTCGATGTGTTCCACGTGAAACATCCTCCCGTGACGCCCGCAATTCCCCAAACCCTGACGGTGTGATTCTGCACCGCATCGGGCGCGAAGGCCGGTTCACGCGCCGCCGGAAGTGAAGGTGCCTCATTCGGATCAGCCTGGATCGTGGCGGTGCGCCGAATGGGGATTCGGGCGGCGGCCCAGGGGCGCCCCGGACCGGAACCACCGACGGGCGCACGGCAACCCCGGGCGGGGCTTGCAGGGAAGCGAACGACGATCGCCCCTATCCGGAGACCGGGGGAGGGGAGGGGCACCCGGGCCCACCCGCCGACGATCACGCACCCGCCGTCATCTCGCCCCGACGGGATCGACGCCGACACGGCAGCCACGAGGCTTCCCGATCCCTCGCATGACCGACGAACCTGACACCGACCCGGAATCGGGTTCCGCGTCGGCGGGTGGCCGGCGTCGGGTAACGGACGGGCACGGCGTCTCGACCGCGCGATACCCGGCGGTCGAGCACGGAACCGAGGCGGGGACGCCCTGATCGTCGAACCGATTCGCGGTTCGACGCAGCGAATGCGATCCGCGGGTCGCATCCCGACGATGGTGTCGGGCGGGCTGGGGAAGCGAGGGCGTATCGCGTCTTCCGTTCCACTCCGCTGGACCCGTTCGAATGTTTCACGTGAATCCGGAGATCGCCCCCGCCGGGCACACGCCGGGCATTGCGCGAACAACCCGGTGCTGCGGGTCCGCCCGAATCGGGTGGAGCAGTACGGTCCTTCGCCCCTCCACCGGGGAAGGTTCCTGCCTTCGGCGGATTCACGTGAAACATCCGAGTACCCGGGTGCCACGTCACTCGACGCGGGCACCCGCGAAACACGACCTCCGGTGCTGCCGGTTCCTAGCCATTTGTTCGCCTGCCCGTGTTCAGCAGCGCCCGTCACTTTCCGCCGGGGGTCTGACTATCCTGCCGGGCCCGGAGGACTCCCTGGGGCGAATCCGTGCGTCCAGAACCGAGCAGTCCCGGTGCTGAACACCAGGGGTACGCCGGCCGTGCTGGGATTCACGTGAAACATCAGATCGACCGCGTCGGGGCCGAGGGCTGGGACACCGCTGCTTTGGGTCACCGCGAACGTCCCCGCAGCTCCCGATTCTGCGTTCGACCCGATCCGCCACCCTGGGCGCGCACGACCGCGATCACATCGGCGGTTGATGGCCGCTCGCCGTCGCCGAGGTCTGTTGTCGGCGAGCACGTGCCGCCGCACGACCTCCGCGCACTCGTGGTCGGATCGACTCGACAATCGACAGTCGCCACCGTGCGAACGGATCGCTCGTCGTTGCCCGCCCTGGCGGCCAGTTTCCCATCCGATTCGGGACGGAGGGATTCACGTGAAACATCCACAACACGACGGGTACCGGGTCAGCGACATCCCAGCGCGGGACGCCCGTGCGAAGTTCGCTCGACCCGACCCTCCACCGAGGGCGATGCCCGCGGCGGACCGCTCCGCGTCGACGCCCGCCGCGGCCGGTGTCACAGCAGTCCGGAGGGTTCCCGACCGAGGCGACCGCGAGCGCGATGGCATCTACGGTGCAGAGCCGCGGTGGGGAGCCCATCTCGCTTCGTGGCGTGGCGGGCCACGGCAGGCCGCGTCCGCGTTCGACGCCCGCCTCCGGCGCCAACTGGCTCGCGGGCTCGACCTCGATGTTTCACGTGAATCCGATCCATACGCAGCCGGGTCTCCACGGAATCGACATCTCGCCCGGAACCCGATCACCGACTCCGCGCCGTGTCGGGAACGATCGCGGGCAGTCGTGTTCCATTCACGGCGCAACGGCGCCGCGGGGGGACAACTGCTGGGGATGATTCCCGGTGCCCGCATTCTGTCCGCGACCGACGGGGCTCCGCCGCCCTCGAACCCCCCCCTTCGGTCGCGCGATCCTCGCCTTGCGATCGGACACGCTCCGCATCGACGGGTGAGGCGGACGAGGATTCCCATCCCGACCGGTCCCGGACGAGGCCAGAGTCACTGCGCCCACGGTCGGCTGCGATCGGGTGCGCCCGTTCGGCACCGCGAACGACACAGCTGTCCCGCATCGCGGGGGAGGGGAGTGGTTCCCGCGGCGGGCGATGGAACGCATCCCGGGCGATCCCCGGTCCTACGGGCGTCCGACCGAGAGAACTGCTCCGCCCGGCGGCGGGCCCGACACCGGGGGCCAGGCGCCACCTCCCGGTGGGGGAGGGGAGGGGTCCGCAGCAGAACCGACGCGCGGTGTGAGCGCCGAAACCCGATCGGGCACCTCCGCGTTTCACGTGAAACGGCCGGCGGTCCGGCCACGGAACACGGCGCGCTCGAGGCACGGAATGGACCCTGCGCCGGCCATCTCATCGCCGCGCAGCCGATCCGCGGCACGCCCTGGACCACGGGGAACGCAATCCACCAACAGATTGATCCACCGAGTGTGGATAACTTGCGACACCTCGAACATGCGGGGTCGGCAAGACCGAATGACCAGACCACCGTCCGCCGCATCGAGGGGCGAAGGATGTACCCGCGCGCACGGCACGACACCGCCGCCGCACCACCGGGAGGACCCGACGCCGAGGATCGGGTTCAGCACCGAACGGGTCCGGGATGTCCAACGGGGAGAAGCGACAGACGCAGGCACTGTTGAGGAGATTCGTCAGTGTGACGAAAGGGCCGTGGTGGCCGAGACGTGGGATGGGAACCCGAAATTCGACCGTGCATGCCGACCATCGCCCACCTCCGGTTGGCCGACGACAGGGGACACGCACGAGACCGACATCGGTGTCAGGTAAAGCTTGACAGACTCCTTCCATCGATGTCAGGATTCACCTGACAACACGGACCTACTGGGGAAGGCGGAACACGAATGAGCGATCTCATCGACAGGGCGGTCACGGCGGACGTGAGGGTCGCCTCCGAGGCGGTGGTCGCAGCAGGCATCCTGGAGGCCGGTCGCCAGGCCGACCTCATCGTGGGGACCGGTCCACTTCCGGGATCCGACGAGTGGCTGGCGGAGGAGGGGACCGACATCCCCACCGAGCGGCAGCTCGCGTGGCAACTCGTCTGCCTCCGCATCCAGCTGGGCGCCGGAATCGATTCGGTCGAGACGGTCATGAGCCTGCGGCGCAGCGGGGCGACGTGGGCCACCATCGGGCGCGCGACGGGGATGACGCGCCAGTCCGCGCACGAGCGGTGGGGGAGGCAGGTCGCCGCGATCCTCGATCCCTACGGGGCCGGTATGCCGCCCGCCGTCCCGGATGATGATCCGGTGGCACCCTAGGGGATTCGGGCGCTCAGGCCGCACCTGGAGGCCGGAAACGATGGTGGGCCCCCGCTCGGAAGCGGGGGCCCACCATCTTCAGGCCGCATCCATCGATGCGGACCGATCAATCCTTGAGAACGACCACGCGGCGCGAGGGCTCGGCGCCCTCGCTCTCGCTGGAGACGCCGTCGATCTTGGCGATGGCGTCGTGCACGATCTTGCGCTCGAACGGGGTCATCGGCGACAGCGACTCCGGCTCGCCCGACTCCAGCACCCGCTTCGCCGCCGCAACGCCGATCTCACTGAGCTCGGTGCGACGGCCCGCACGCCAGCCCGCGATGTCGAGCATCAGCCGGCTACGCTCGCCGGTCACCTGCTGCACGGCCAGGCGGGTCAGTTCCTGCAGGGCGTCGAGGACCTCGCCCTTGCGCCCCACCAGCTTCGACAAGTCGTCACCGCCGTCGATGCTGACCATCGCGCGGTCACCCTCGACGTCGAGATCGATGTCGCCATCGAAGTCGAGGACATCGAGCAGCTGCTCGAGGTAGTCGCCCGCGATCTCGCCCTCCTCGATCAGCTCGTCCTCGGCATCGACTGCTTCCGACTCCACGACCTCGGTCTCGGTCTCGACCACCACATCCGACACGACCTCGTCTACCCCGTCCTGTCCGATTTCCGGATCATTCGCCATCGTCGTCTACTTTCCTTGAATCAGCGCTTGCGCTTGGGCTTGGAGGTCTTGCCGCGATTACCTTGCGGGCGCGCCCCCGGCTTCGGGGCCTGGCCGGGGGCCGCGGCGGTACCGCTACCCGCATCGGCCTCATCTGCCGGCTCGGTTTCGGGGGAGGACTCGGCCACGGGCGCGGCCTTACGCTTCTTCGCCTGGTCCGGTCGTGCGCCGGGCTTCGGTGCGTTGTCGGCGCGACGTTCGAGCGCGGCCTTCTTCTTCTCCTCTTCCTCCGCATCGATGCGACGGAAGACGAGGTGCTGCTGCGCGTAGGTCCAGATGTTGTTGGCCACCCAGTACAGCAGGATGGCGATCATCAGGAACGGACCACCGACGAGCACACCGAGCGGGAAGACCCACAGCGCAAGCTTGTTCATGATCGCGGACTGCGGGTTGGCCGCGGCCGCCTCACTCTGCCGGGCAACCGAGGCGCGCGAGTTGAAGTGCGTGGCGATGGACGCGATGACCATCAGGGGGATCGCGACGGCCGCGATGTTCAGCACGGTCGGGACGGTGCCGTACTGACCAAACGTCTCGAGCTGGGCCTGGGGAGTGGTGATCGCCACCGAGATCGGGGCGCCGAACAGTCGTGCCTCGAGGAACGACTGGACGTCGGCCGGGCTGAAGAAGTAGTTCGCGGTGTTGGCGTTGTCCTCGACAGACAGGCCGAGCTGCCCGTAACCGGTGCCGGTGCGGTTGAAGGAGCGGAGCACGTGGAACAGACCGATGAACACCGGGGCCTGCAGCAGCACCGGGAGGCAACCCATGATCGGGTTGAAGCCGTGTTCCTTCTGCAGCTTCTGCATCTCCAGCGCCATCCGCTGGCGATCCTTGGAGTACTTCTTCTGCAGCGCCTTGATCTGCGGCTGCAGCTCCTGCATCTGGCGGGTGGTGCGAACCTGCTTGACGAAGGGCTTGTACAGGATGGCACGCAGCGTGAACACGAGGAACATGACGGACAGCGCCCACGTGATGCCGCTGTTCGGCCCCAGGAACGGGATCGCGCCGAACACCTTGTGCCAGACCCACAGGATCCCGGACACCGGATAGTAGATGAAGTCGAGCACGGCTCTATGTACTCCTCTGTTCGTCCACTTCGATCAGACAGTGGGGTTGCTTGCCAGTATCTCTACCGGATCGCGCGGCTCCGACGGTCGCAAGGGTTTCCTCACGACGGGTCCTGCGCGGCGGAACGGGATCCCAGCCTCCAGGGTGCCAGGGCGCGCATTTGAGAAGGCGCACCGTGGTCAGTCCGAGGCCGATCACGACTCCGCGCTCACGCAGGGCGTCGACGGCGTACTCGCTGCAGGTGGGGGTGAACCGGCAGGTCGGCAGGCGCAGGGGCGACACATAGCTGCGATAGAGCTCGATGACGAAGATGAGTGTTCGCGCGGGGGCACGCCGCGCCGCCGTCCACCAGGACGGGGGGCCACCAGAAGCTTCGGTCATACCGAATTACCCACGCTGACAAGAAGATTGAGTTTCCGAAGACCGGACCTCAGCTGCCGGTCCAGGTCCGCGGAGGACGCGGTCGCGGCGCCGGGAAGCGCACGGATCACCACGTTGACGCCCTCGGGCATCTCGTGCACGAGGCCCGCACAGATATGACGAAGCCGGCGTGCGACTCGATGTCGAATCACCGCCGGCCCGACAGCCTTGCTTACCACCAGTCCGAATCGCGGACCCGGGTCACTCACCAGTGCATCAGCATTCGCCCCGGCGAGAGCGTGGACAACCACATCTCGCCGGGCCGCCCGCTGACCTCGCCGAACGGTGGACGCGAAGTCCGCCTTCCGACGCAACCGGTGCGGCTCAGGTAGCACCCCGAGCTCCCGAAGTCTGGATCAGGCGGTGAGGGAAGCGCGGCCCTTTTGGCGACGCGCAGAAACGATGGCGCGCCCGGCACGGGTACGCATACGGAGACGGAAGCCGTGAACACGCGCGCGGCGTCGGTTGTTCGGCTGGAACGTCCGCTTGCCCTTGGCCACGGTGAACACTCCTCATAGATAATCGGCGCCGTTCGACGCCATCTGTAACTGAAAATTGGTGGTCCCCGGCGACGAAATCCCGGCGGATACCCAGCAGACCGAGATGGCCAGCAAGCAACCGCCACCTCGACTTCGGGTGACTGTACGAGGGTACGCAGCGCCGGACGCAAGGTCAAACCCGGACGCCCAGGGACACGCCACGCCCCCGAGGATGCTTGTGTTCGACCGCCGAGTGTGCCGCCGACCCACCCGCTCGACTCGCAACCGTCACGGCCTGGCCATGTAAGCCAGCTAACACCCGCGATCGTGTGAATCCACCCGGACGCCGACCCCCGACCGGACGACAGGATCGGCCGCTTGCCGCCATCGTCGCAGGTGAGGTACGTGCAGTTCAAGATCAACCGCGCAGGGGGCGCCCTCTACTCACAGCCCTGTGCTTTATCCACATCTGTGGATAATTGTGTGGAATTACAGATCAGGTGGCATATTCGTAGCTCTGTGCGGGGAAGTTATCCCCAGGGTGGGAGAGCTCGGCCAACATCGTTGTGAGCCCTGTGCGACTCCCTCCCACACCGATGTGGGGAGGGACGACTTGACCGAGGAAGCAATCACCCTGGAACAGGTCTGGGTGGATGTGCTCACCGAGTTGACGTCGGATGAACCCCCCGAAGGCGGGCCGCAGCTGACCAAGGCGCAGAAGGCCATGCTGGCATTGGTGCGCCCGCTGACCCTGGCACAGGGATTCGCTCTGCTGTCGGTCCCGTCTTCCTTCGTCCAGGAGGCGATCGAGCGGGACCTGCGCGAACCGATCCTGCAGGCGCTCAACCGGCATATTTCCGCCGGCGTCGAGGGACTCGGTGTCCGCATCGCGCCCCCGTCCGCCGACCCGGTCGACTCGGCTGCTGCCACGCCCGCATCCCCCGCGCCCGCGGTCGCCGAGGAGGTGGCGGGCGAGCCGTCCGCCTCCAGCGTGCAGACATTCCGCCGCAGGCGCCTGAGCGCGGCGGAGTCCGAGCCGTCCGATTCCGAGACGCTGGACTACGAGGAGTTCGACGAGGACCGCGAGGCGATCGCGAGCGTGAACGAATCGTGGCCGTCGTACTTCACCAAGCCGCCCGCCGACGCCCCAGCCGCCTCCGGCGGCAACAGCCTCAACGCGAAGTACACCTTCGACACCTTCGTCATCGGCGCGTCGAACCGATTCGCCCACGCCGCAGCGGTCGCCATCGCCGAGGCGCCCGCCCGTGCCTACAACCCGCTGTTCGTCTGGGGTGCCTCGGGTCTGGGCAAGACCCACCTGCTGCACGCCGCCGGTCACTATGCGCAGCGGCTGTTCCCCGGGATGCGGGTGAAATACGTCTCCACCGAGGAATTCACGAACGACTTCATCAACAGCCTCCGTGACGACCGCAAGGTCGCCTTCAAGCGCCGGTACCGCGAGACCGACGTGCTGCTGGTCGACGACATCCAGTTCATCGAGGGCAAGGAGGGTATCCAGGAGGAGTTCTTCCACACCTTCAACACCCTCCACAACGCGAACAAGCAGATCGTCGTCTCCTCGGACCGCCCGCCGAAGCAGCTGGCGACACTCGAAGACCGGCTCCGGACCCGGTTCGAGTGGGGCCTGATCACCGATGTCCAGCCGCCCGAGCTCGAGACGCGCATCGCGATCCTCAGCAAGAAGGCCCGGATGGACCGCCTCGACGTGCCGCACGACGTCCTCGAGCTGATCGCCAGCCGGATCGAGCGCAACATCCGCGAACTCGAGGGCGCGCTCATCCGTGTCACCGCGTTCGCGTCGCTGAACCGGCAACCGCTCGACCTGACCCTGGCCGAGGTGGTCCTGCGCGACCTGATGCCGGATTCGACGAGTCTCGAGATCAACGCGGCGACCATCATGGCGGTGACCGCCGAGTACTTCACCATCAGCATCGAGGACCTGTGCGGTCCCGGCAAGGCCCGCCCGCTCGCACAGGCCCGGCAGATCGCGATGTACCTGTGCCGCGAGCTGACCGACCTCTCGCTGCCGAAGATCGGTCAGACGTTCGGCCGCGACCACACCACGGTGATGTACGCGGACAAGAAGATCCGCAAGGAGATGACCGAACGCCGGAAGGTATACGACCAGGTCCAGGAGCTGACGGCCCGGGTCAAGCAGCGTTCCAAGCGCTGACGCTCATCCCTGACGCGATCCCGCCACGTGCGGAACCGGACTACCCGCGCGGCACCAGCAGGTAGTCCGGCCGCGGAACAGGTAGTGCACTACGCGTGCGTCCCGCCCCCACGATGACGACCATCGTTATAGGTGGGGCGTGCGCCGCAGGGGGTCGCACGCCCCACACCTTTATCGCCGGCTCCGTGTCACCTGGGCAACTCCGTGTCGTCACCGGAATGACAGCCCTCCACCCAACCGGTAATTCACCCGACTCGGTGCGATCGACACTTCCCGTTGCCACGTTCGCGCACCCGCCGAGTCCGCGACTCGCCGATATTTGTGATCTTCACGAAAACTACTCACACCTGTGGACAAACATGTGGACAACCCCGTGAACCTGTGGATGAAGCGGGACCGAGTCGTGAACAACAAATTCTCATCCACAGCGGACCCCGATCTGTCCACGTTTCGTGCCTGCGCTGATCCCCACGGCGCCACACCGGCGGACCAGCGGATTACACGCTTCGTCCACAGAATCCACAGTGCCTATTACTACTGCTGATCTCTACTTGTAATTCGCTCTTTGAAAACAGGTCCTGTGGACCACGACTGCTCACACCCGACCGAACAGGCCGGCCGGGCCCGGTTCCGGCGCGGCTTTCGGCTTTCAACTTCGCCGCGAAGGGCATACGGTGTGCTTCTGCCGTGTCACACTGCTGGCATCCGCAGATATCCATGCCTACGGAGAGGATCAGCCGAGCGATGGAGCTTGGAAGTATGAAGTTTCGTGTCGCTCGGGAGGATTTCGCGGATTCCGTCGCATGGGTGGCGCGCAGCCTTCCGTCCAGGCCTCCGGTACCGGTTCTCGGTGGTGTCCTGATCGCGGCCGACGATCAGGGCCTGACGATCTCCGGATTCGACTACGAAGTTTCCGCGCAGGTACGGATCTCCGCCGAGGTCTCCGTTCCAGGAAAATCCCTGGTTTCCGGAAAGCTGCTCGCAGACATCACCCGCTCGCTGCCCGCGAAGCCGGTCGACGTCACCGTTGACGGCACCCGAGTTCTCATTTCCTGTGGCAGCGCCAAGTTCTCGCTGCCCACGATGCCCGTCGAGGACTACCCCCAGCTGCCAGAACTCCCACAGCAGACCGGATCGTTGCCCGTCGATGTGTTCTCCGAGGCCATCAGCCAGGTCGCGATCGCCGCGGGCAAAGACGACACCCTGCCCATGCTGACCGGCATCCGAGTCGAGATCGAGGGCACCAACGTGGTGCTCGCGGCGACCGACAGGTTCCGTCTTGCGGTCCGGCAGATCGAGTGGACCCCGGCAAACCCCGATACGTCCGCAGCCGTGCTGATCCCGGCGAAAACCCTCTCCGAGTCCGCAAAAACCCTTGGTGGAGTGTCGAGTTCGCCCGTTGAGCTGGCATTCGGCGTCGGTTCCTCGGTCGGTTCCGAGGGTCTGCTCGGCATCGTCGGTGAGGGCAGGCGCACCACCACCCGCCTACTCGACGCCGAGTTCCCGAAGTTCCGCCAGCTATTGCCGACGGAACACACCGCCATCGCCACGGTCGAGGTGACACCGCTGGTCGAGGCGATCAAGCGTGTGTCCCTCGTCGCCGAGCGTGGTGCCCAGGTCCGGATGCAGTTCTCCGCGGACGGGCTGCTGCTCGCCGCCGGTGGTGACGACGCTGGCCGCGCCGAGGAGGCGCTCGAGGCGCAGTTCCTGGGCGAACCCCTCACCATCGCCTTCAACCCCGGATACCTGATCGACGGACTCGGTTCGCTGCACACCGAGCGGGTCTCGTTCGGGTTCACCACCCCCAGCAGGCCCGCCGTGCTGCGACCGGCCCCCGAAGAGGAGCCGGTGCCGGGTGAATCCGGCACGTTCGCGGCACCCGAAACCGACTACACCTACTTGTTGATGCCCGTTCGCCTGCCCGGCTGACCCCGGGAAGGCCGCCGTAGCAGTACCGACCGCGAGTGAAGGGACACCGAACAATGCAGCTGGGACTGGTCGGGCTGGGCAAGATGGGTTTCAACATGCGCGATCGACTGCGCGCGCACGGTCACGAGGTGATCGGTTACGACCCCCGTCCCGAGGTGACCGACGTCGAGTCGTTGGCCGCATTGGCCGGCGCGCTGCAGGCACCCAGGGTGGTCTGGGTGATGGTTCCCTCCGGCACGGTGACCCGCGAGACCATCACCGCGCTGGCAACCGTCCTCGATGCGGGCGACCTGGTGGTCGACGGCGGCAATTCCCGCTTCACCGAAGACAAGATCCATGCCGATTTGCTGGCCGAACACGGCATCGGCTACCTCGATTGTGGTGTGTCCGGTGGCATTTGGGGTCTGGAGAACGGATACGGCCTGATGGTCGGCGGCTCGGACGAGGACGTCGCCCGGGTGATGCCTATCTTCGATGCCCTCCGTCCCGAGGGTGAGCGGGCCGATGGATTCGTGCACGCGGGACCCGTCGGCGCCGGGCACTACTCGAAGATGATCCACAACGGCATCGAGTACGGCCTGATGCACGCCTATGCCGAGGGCTTCGAACTTCTCGAGGCCGAGGACCTGGTCACCGATGTGCACGGTGTCCTACGGGCCTGGACCAAGGGCACCGTCGTCCGATCCTGGTTGCTCGATCTCCTGGTCAAGGCGCTGGATGAAGACCCCGATTTCGCCGAAATCTCTGGCTACACAGAGGATTCCGGCGAAGGTCGCTGGACCGTCGAGGAAGCCATCAACCATGCCGTTCCTGCCCCGGTGATCTCCGCGGCGCTGTTCGCCCGGTTCGCCTCGCGGCAGTCGGACTCGCCCGCGATGAAGGCCGTCTCGGCGCTGCGCAACCAGTTCGGTGGTCACGCGGTACAGCGGGTGTCGGAATCCGGATAGGTGTTCGTTCGTAAGTTCACGCTCCGGGATTTCCGTTCCTGGGACGCCATCGCGCTGGAACCCGGACCCGGGGTGACCCTGTTCGTCGGGCCGAACGGGCACGGCAAGACCAACCTGCTCGAGGCCCTCGGGTACCTGTCCTCGCTGTCCTCGCACCGCGTCTCCACCGATGCTCCGCTCATCCGGGCGGGCGCGACCCAGGCACAGATCGGCGCGGTGGTCGTCAACGACGGCCGCGAGCTGGCGATCGATCTCGAGATCAACGACGGCCGGGCCAACCGCGCGCGGATGAACGGGTCGCCGGTGCGACGGCCGCGCGAGATCCTCGGCGTCCTGCGGAGCGTGCTGTTCGCTCCCGAGGATCTGTCCATGGTGCGGGGCGACCCTGGGGATCGGCGCCGCTATCTCGACGAACTGCTCTGCTCCCGGCTGCCGCGGATGGCCGCGGTCAAGGCGGACTACGAGAAGGTGCTGCGACAGCGATCCGCCCTGCTCAAGACCGCGGGCGGCGCGCTGCGGCGCGGTACCCGATCGACCGACGGCGCGAGTGCCCTTGCCACCCTTGATGTTTGGGACGGGCACCTCGCTGCGCACGGGGCGGAACTGCTGGCCGGCCGGTTGCGGTTGGTCGCCGAGTTGGGCCCGCACGTCGCGAGCTCCTATCGCGGCATCGCCCCGGAGTCCCGTCCGGCCTCGATCCGATACCGGAGCAGCCTCGGCGACTCGATGCCGCCCGAGCTCGTCGATTCGGGCCACCACTGGATCAGGGACGACGTCGAGTTGCTCGAGGCGAGCTTTCTCAACGAGCTGGCCGTGTCGAGGCAGCGCGAGATCGATCGCGGGGTGTGTCTGGTCGGGCCGCACCGCGACGACCTCGAGCTCCATCTCGGTGATCAGCCGGCCAAGGGCTTCGCCAGTCACGGCGAGTCCTGGTCGTTCGCGCTGTCGCTGCGGCTCGCGGCGTTCACGTTGTTGCGCGCCGACGGCGCCGATCCGGTGCTCATGCTCGACGACGTCTTCGCCGAACTCGACCGCACCCGGCGGACCGCGCTGGCTGCGGTGGCGGCGGACGCGGAACAGGTGCTCATCACCGCGGCCGTCGCGGAGGACGTGCCCGCGGAACTCGATGCGCGGCGGTTCGGCATCGAGGCGGTCAGCACCGCCGCCGGGAGAATCTCACGACTCGTGTGAGTCTCCCCCTATCATCGACGGACGAACGGAGGCGAGCACGGATGACAGACGAGTCGACCCCGGCCGGGGGTTCGGAACCGGCGCAGCCCACGAGCGCCGAACCGATGCCCGAGCTGCGCGGAATCGACCTCGCCCGACGGGCGCTGGAAGAGGCGCGCGCGGCCGCGAAGGCCAGCGGGAAGTCCGTCGGACAGGGCAGGTCGTCGCCGAAGCCCCGGCTGCGTGCTGGCACCGGTCGACGAGGCTGGTCGGGCGCGGGCCCGGACGGACGGGATCCGCAGCCGTTCGGGGCGTTGACGGGGCTGGTCGCGAAGAATCGGGGCTGGTCGCCGCGGGTGGCCGAGGGCACGGTCCTCGGCCGTTGGCCGCAGGTCGTCGGTGAGGACATCTCGGCGCATGCCGAACCGGTCTCGTTGCGTGAGGGCGTGCTGAGCATCTCCGCCGAGTCGACCGCCTGGGCCACCCAGCTGCGGATGCTGCAGTCCCAGATCCTGGCGAAGATCGCCGCGGCGGTCGGCGACGGGATCGTGACGAGCCTGCGGATCACCGGGCCGAGCGCTCCGAGCTGGCGCAAGGGGGAACGGCACATCAAGGGCCGCGGGCCGCGGGACACCTACGGCTGATCGACCCCTAGATGTAGGTATAACTCCGTGTTACGGTTACTTCGCCATACAGTGAATGACCCGTGTCACAGGCATCCCGGGATCGGGTGCCGGAGGAGATTCCGATGTCCATCGAGAGCGCGCACGTCACCGCCGTCACCGAGCCGGATCACATCCTTTTGCAGGCCCGTGATGTGGAATTCGACTGGTCCGACCTGCCGATGCACTGGATCCCCGGGGATCCGTTCACCACCCACGTCTTCAACGTGTTGCACCTGCTGCTGCCCGCGGGCGAGGACTGGTTCGTCGAGACGTTCAAGGAAGCGCTGCCGCTGATCGAGGACGAGAAGCTGCGGGACGACGTCGCCGGTTTCATCGGCCAGGAGGCCATGCACTCGCAGTCGCATGCGGGCGTCCTGGAGCACCTCAAGAAGCAGGGTCTCGATCCGACCCCCTTCACCACCCAGATGGAATGGGTCTTCTTCCGGTTGCTCGGACCGCGACCGTTCACGGCCGGGCGCAAGGAGAACTACCTGATCGAGCGCCTCGCCCTGATCGCTGCGATCGAACACATCACCGCATTCCTCGGCGACTGGGTGCTCAACGCCAAGGGCCTGGACCGGGCGAACCCGCACCCGACCATGCTCGACCTGCTGCGCTGGCACGGGTCGGAGGAGGTCGAGCACCGCAGCGTCGCCTACGACCTGATGCGCTACTTCGACAAGCGCGAATCCCGACGAATCCGCACCCAGCTCGTGGCCACCCCGGCGATCGTGTACCTCTGGGTTCGGGGCACCCGGTTCCTGATGGCGAACGACCCCGAGCTCGCCCAGTGGGCGCCGCACCGGCGCAAGCCGCACCTCTCCGACTACCTGGCCGCAGGCAGGCGCGGTGTCCTGCCAGGGCCAAGGGAACTCGCTGTGCGGATGGGCCGCTACTTCAGCCGCTCGTACCACCCGTCCCAGGAGGGATCCACCGCGCAGGCCGTCGCCTACCTCGCCTCCTCGCCCGCCGCCCAGGCCGGCGCCCGGTAGCGCCGAGATGACGACGATGAGCGCGGAACGGGCACGCAGCATCGAGGGCAGGCCGCGGGACCTGCGCGGACGCGACCGCAACGACCGGGTGATGTCGGTCCTCGGCTCGTTCGTGGAGCGCTACCTCGCGGCGGTCGCCCGATTCGACTACAAGCCGGAGCACGCCGGCCACAACCCGGACACCGCGATGACGCTGGTGGTCTCCGACCGGACGATCGTGGCCAAGGACGAGAACGTCGCGGCGCTGACCTTTGCCGCACCGGACGGCGCCGAGCTGCCGGCATGGCAGCCCGGCTGCCACCTGGACTTCCACCTCCCGTCGGGGCGGCGCAGGCAGTACTCGCTGTGCGGGGACCCGGCGGACCGGTCCCACTACCGCATCGCGGTGCGGTCGATCCCGGACGGCGGCGGTGGCTCGATCGAGATGCACGGCCTGCAGCCGGGGACCACGGTGACCGTCCGCGGGCCCCGCAACGGGTTCCCGTTCGTCGGTGAGGGAAAGGCGCTGTTCATCGCGGGCGGCATCGGGATCACGCCGATCCTGGCCATGGTGCGGGCCGCTCGCGCGACCGGGATGGACTGGCAGTTCGTGTACTCCGGACGTTCCCGGGAGTCGATGCCTTTCCTGGACGAGATCGAATCATGGGAACCGGCACGGGTTTTCGTACGTCCCGATGACGAGTACGGGCTCCCGACCGAGGAGGACCTGCTGGGCCGTGCGGCCGTGGGCGGGGCCGTCTACTGCTGCGGACCGACCCCGATGCTCGAGACCGTGCGCCGGGCCTTCGCGGACAGCCCCGCGACCTCGCTGCATTTCGAGAGGTTCGGTGCGCCACCGGTTTTGGATGGATCCGAGTTCGAGGTCCAGCTCGCGAGCACGGGCGAGGTGCTCACCGTGCCCGCCGACGAGTCCGCCCTGTCGGTGATCAAGGAGCGGCTGCCCGGTGTCGGGTACTCGTGCCAGCAGGGATTCTGTGGAACCTGCAAGGTCCGGGTCATCTCGGGCGAACCGGAGCATCGCGAGACCCGTCTGACCGACGAGGAGCGCGAGGATTCGATGCTGATCTGCGTGTCCCGATCGACCGGGTCCGAGCCCCTGGTCCTCGACCTTTGACGGTAAGGAATTTTCAATGACCAACAGTGCCAACAATTCTCATTCGATTAAGCCGTCGGTTGCCCGCACCGTCCGTAGCGGCTCGGTCGAGCTGGCGGTGTTCGAGCAGGGCAATCCGGCCGGACCGACACTGGTGCTGGTGCACGGCTGGCCGGACACCCACCAGCTCTGGGAGCACGTGGTGCCGCACCTGACGGACCGGTTCCGGGTGGTCAGCTACGACACCCGCGGCTCGGGCCGGTCCACGGTGCCGACCGCGGTCGCGGACTATCGGCTGGAATTGCTGGCGCAGGACCTGTTCGCGGTGCTCGATGCCGTCAGCCCCGATCAGCCCGTGCACCTGCTGGCTCATGACTGGGGATCGGTGGAGAGCTGGCAGGCGGTGTGCGAGCCGGGCGCCGAACGCCGGATCGCGTCGTACACCTCCGTTTCGGGGCCCAACCTCGACCACCTGGGGACCTGGCTGCGCGCCGGATTCACCAACCCCACCCCTGGAGGGGTCTACAAGCGCCTGACCCAGGCCGTCGCCTCGGCATACACCGTGTTGTTCCAGACGCCGGGGCTGGGACCGCTGCCGTTCCGCCTCGGCATGTGGCGGATCTGGCCGACCTTCCTGCGGTTCTTCGATGGTCTTGACCCGGCGCTCGTGCACCCCGCCCCCACCCTGCGCTCGGACATGATCAACGGACTCAAGCGGTACCGGGCGAACATCCGGCCGAAGCTGCGCGACCCGGCCCAGCGGCGCACCGCGGTCCCGGTCCAGTTGATCCTGAACACGCGCGACCGCGCTGTGCGCCCGGTCGGCTACGAGGACATCGAGCAGTGGGTGCCCGACCTGCAGCGCCGTGAGATCCCGGCCGGACACTGGTCCCCGATCTCACACGGACCGGACGTCGCCCGGCTGGCCGGGGAGTTCGTCGACGACGTCATCGCCAGGGACAGTGAGGACGGTACCGCCGCCAACTCCTGATCGCGCCACCCAGCTTTCGACCTACCGGGGAGGTCGAAAATGCGCTCACGGGGCCGTCAGGGGTGTCATTGGCGGCCCCGACCACGCCCGTAACAGTAAGATGGCCGGGTACCACGCGGCTGACGCTCGACAGGCCGCGACCGCCTTGGAGACGAGAAGGAGTGCAACCCGCCCGTGGCTGCCCAGAAATCAGACAAGAGCACTCCCAACAAGGACTACGGCGCCTCCTCCATCACCGTTCTCGAGGGGCTCGAGGCGGTGCGCAAGCGCCCCGGCATGTACATCGGTTCCACCGGTGAGCGGGGCCTGCACCACCTGATCTGGGAGGTCGTCGACAACTCGGTCGACGAGGCGATGGCAGGCCACGCAACGCGGGTGGACGTCACCCTCCTCGCGGACGGCGGGGTCGAGGTCGTCGACGACGGTCGCGGCATCCCGGTCGGGATGCACGCCTCGGGTGTCCCCACCGTCGAGGTCGTCATGACCCAGCTGCACGCGGGCGGCAAGTTCGACTCCGACGCGTACGCGGTGTCGGGTGGCCTGCACGGTGTCGGCATCTCGGTCGTCAACGCGCTGTCCACCAAGGTCGAGCTGGAAATCGACAACGACGGTCACCATTGGTTCCAGACGTACACGTACGCCAAGCCCGGTGAGCTGGTGCAGGGTGACGCCACCAACCGCACCGGCACCACCGTTCGGTTCTGGGCGGACCCGGACATCTTCGAGACCACCACCTACAGCGCGGAAACCGTCGCGCGCCGGCTGCAGGAGATGGCGTTCCTCAACAAGGGACTGACCATCACCCTCACCGACCAGCGGATCACCGACGAGGAGGTCGCGGCCGAGGTCGAGTACGACGCGGACGCCGCGAAGGCACCCGAGGTCCAGTCCATCCGGACCCGGACGTACCACTACCCCGGCGGCCTCGAGGACTACGTGCGGCACATCAACCGCACCAAGCAGTCGATCCACAATTCGGTCGTCGGCTTCACCGCGAAGGGCACCGGGCACGAGCTCGAGGTCGCGATGCAGTGGAACTCCGGCTACTCGGAGTCCGTGCACACCTTCGCCAACACCATCAACACCCATGAGGGCGGCACCCACGAGGAGGGCTTCCGCGCGGCCCTGACCACGGTGGTGAACAAGTACGCCAAGGACAAGAAGCTGCTCAAGGAGAAGGACGGCAACCTCACCGGCGACGACATCCGCGAGGGCCTCGCGGCGATCGTCAGCGTCAAGGTCGGCGAGCCCCAGTTCGAGGGCCAGACCAAGACCAAGCTCGGCAACACCGAGGTCAAGTCCTTCGTGCAGAAGGCCTGCAACGAACACCTCTCGCACTGGTTCGAGTCCAACCCGGCCGACGCCAAGACGATCGTCAACAAGGCGGTCTCCTCGGCGCAGGCCCGCGTCGCCGCCCGCAAGGCCCGCGAGCTGGTGCGCCGCAAGAGCGCGACCGACCTCGGCGGGTTGCCGGGCAAGCTGGCCGACTGCCGGTCCAACGACCCGAGCAAGTCCGAGATCTACATCGTGGAGGGCGACTCCGCAGGTGGCTCGGCGAAGTCCGGCCGCGACTCGATGTACCAGGCGATCCTCCCGCTGCGCGGCAAGATCATCAACGTCGAGAAGGCCAGGATCGACCGCGTCCTCAAGAACAACGAGGTCCAGTCGATCATCACGGCGTTCGGCACCGGCATCCACGACGAGTTCGACATCGCGAAGCTGCGATACCACAAGATCGTGCTGATGGCCGACGCCGATGTCGACGGCCAGCACATCTCGACGCTGCTGATGACGCTCCTGTTCCGCTTCATGCGGCCGCTCATCGAGCACGGCCACGTCTACCTCGCGCAGCCGCCGCTGTACAAGCTGAAGTGGCAGCGGTCCGAGCCGGAGTTCGCGTACTCCGACCGCGAGCGCGACGGCCTGCTCGAGGCCGGCCTGCAGTCGGGCAAGAAGATCAACAAGGACGACGGCATCCAGCGCTACAAGGGCCTCGGCGAGATGAACGCCAAGGAACTGTGGGAGACCACGATGGACCCGAGTGTCCGGGTGCTCCGGCTCGTGACGCTCGACGACGCCGCTGCCGCCGACGAGTTGTTCAGCGTCCTGATGGGCGAGGACGTCGAGGCCCGCCGCAGCTTCATCACCCGCAATGCGAAGGATGTCCGTTTCCTGGACGTCTGATTCATCCCATCAGCCGGGTCGGGTATTGTGATGTGAGTCACACTACCCGGCCCGGCTGATTGCGTCCTGGTGCCAGTGGTGCCAGTGATGCCGGTTACGTCGCTATTTTCTCAACTTCAACTACCTGGATAACGAAACGATAACTTCTTGGGAACATTCAAATGTCGACGTGTAACGCTTGGGCATCTACACTTCTGTACCGCCTAGGCGTCTGTCTCGACTCGTACCCCGACGAACTCCCTTTCCGCGATCGGGCGTACGGCACGAATGCAGGCCGTCGTGCCGCACCTGGGAGGAAAGTGAGTTTGCAACATGAACACTGAGACGCCGCCGCCGAACAGGCTGTGGAACCTCGAGGGCTGGGGCCTGCGGTGGAAGGTGGCCGCGGTGCTCGCGGTCCCGCTCACCGTTGCCGTCGTGCTCGGTGGACTGCGGGTGCAGAACGAGGTCAGTCAGGCGCTGGAGTTCCGTAACCAGGCAAAACAGGTCGCGGACATTCCCGAGATCGTCGACCTCGGCACCATCTTCGGCACGGTGTCCGCCGGCTACGCGACGAAGACGGTCACCAACGAGGACATCGTCGCGATGGAGAAGGCGATCGTCGCGGCCAAGGCCGCCACCTTCAACCCGGCCTTCCCCGACTCCGTCTCGGAGAAGTTGCGGAATGCGCTGGTCGGGATCGAGAAGATCCGGGATGACGTCAACAACGGCGTCGCCGATCCTGAACTCCCCGCCAAGACCGCGACGATCCGCGCGGGCATGACCGACATCGTCGACGAGGTCATCGGGCCCATCGACGATCCCGAGGTCGTCAACGCGCACGACCGCCTGGTGGGCGTCTGGGCGTCGCAGCGCCGCCTCGCCGACCAGGTCACCGCGGCGCTGGACGTGCTCAAGAACCCGAACGCCCCGCTGAACTCCCTGTACGCGGCGGCGGGCGCGGAGCGGGCGATGATCGACACCCTCGCTCGGTCGTACCCCCAGTCCGACGCGCAGATCCAGGAACTGCGCGATCGAAACCAGGCCCGGCTCGCCATCATCGACGGGGCCGCAGGTGGCGCGCTGCCGCTGCTCGAGCTCCGCGCCTCGATGCTCGCGAGCGTCAAGCTCTACGGGACCCTGCTCCAGGAGTCGACGCACACGATCGCGTCCGCGGTCGCCGAGCGCGAGCAGGAGACGACCAGCGCCGCGATCCGCGACTCGCTCGTCGTTCTCGGCACCCTCATCGCGGCAACGGTGCTCGGACTGCTGGTGGCCCGGTCGCTGATCAACCCCATCCGACGGCTACGCCGCGGCGCCCTCCAGGTGGCCAACCACGACCTACCCGACGCGATCGATCGCATCAAGGACGGCGAAGACACCGGGGTCATGGAGTTCGACCCCGTGCCCGTGCAGACCACCGAGGAGATCGGTCAGCTCGCACGCGCCGTCGACGATATTCACGGCCAGGCCCTGCGGCTCGCCGGTGAGCAGGCGCACCTGCGCCTGCGGATCGGCGACATGTTCGAGACGCTGGCCCGACGGAGCAAGTCGCTGGTCGACCAGCAACTCGGACTGATCGAGAACCTGGAGTTCGAGGAGAAGGACCCCAAGCGGCTGGAGAGCCTGTTCCGGCTCGACCACCTCGCTGCCCGCATGCGCAGGAACGGCGAGAACCTGCTGATCCTGTCGGGTACCAGGACCAGGCGCGGCCATTCCGCGCCGGTTCAGGTCGGTGACGTCGTGCGTGCCGCGATGTCCGAGGTCGAGGACTACCAGCGGGTCGAGGTCAAGGCCACGCCGCAGGGTGCCATCAGCGGCGCCGTCGCCACCGACATCGTGCACCTGCTCGCCGAGCTGCTGGACAACTCGCTGCGGGCGTCTCCGCCGGACAGCAAGGTGACCTTCAACTTCTCGCGTGCCGTCGACGGCGGGCTCCTGCTCGAGATCACGGACCGCGGAATCGGCATCCCGGCGGCGGAGATGGCGGTCATCAACGACCGCCTCGCCTCGGGTGGCGAGGTGAGCCCCGAGACGGCCCGCCACATGGGTCTGTTCGTGGCCAGCCGGCTCGCCGACCAGCACGGGCTGACCGTGCGGATGCGACCGACCTTCGAGACCGCCCGCAATCAGGGTGTGACGGTCAGCGTGCACATCCCGCACACGGCACTCGTCTCGTCGATGACGATGGGGATGACGGGCCCGCAGGACAGGGTCGATTCCGACGGATACCCGGTCACCGGGGAACAGGCCGTCGTCGCGGAACCTGCCGTCCCGGTCACCGTCACCGTGGGGCCAGGACCGTTGACCACGGGTCCGATCGGTCTGCCGCAGCGCACCCCGGCCGAGCCGAACGGTCTGCCGCAACGCGCTTCTGCCGAGCCGAACGGTCTTCCGCAGCGCACCCCGGCCGAGCCGAACGGTCTGCCGCAACGCGCGCCGGCCGAGCCGAACGGTCTGCCGCGGCGCACCCCGGCGATGCTGGGGGTTCTGTCGCAGCGCGCTGCCGAGCTGGAGGACCTGCCTCAGCGCGGTCAGTCCGCACCGAGCCCCTCGCCGCAGCCGAGTCCGCTGGCGCCGCCTGCCGGTCTCCCACAGCGGACCCCCGGTGCCAGCGGTCTGCCGCAGCGCACCCCGGGTGCGACGACAGGTCTGCCTCAGCCCAATCCCGAGGTGAGCGCTCCTGTGCCGGCTCCGGCTCCGGCCGCGCCGACCCTCGAATCGGCACAAGCAGCACCGGCGCCACCGGCGGCACCGGCGGCGAGGGTGGAGAGCGCGGAGGCCGCAGGTGCCACGCAGCACCGCTACCGCGTGAACCCGCAGAAGACCGCGTCGTTCTTCCAACCGCGTGCGAACGTCGAGCCGCTCCGCCCCATCCTCCACCCGCAGGAGACCACGCCGATCTTCAGCGGCATGGTCTCGACAGGCATCGTCTCCGACTGGTTGACGACGCCGACGCCGGGGGAGGGCAGCAAGAACTGGACCTCGGCGGCGGACGATGGCTGGGACGCCGCGCAGCGCGCGAGCGCCCTCCGTGTGGAGGCCCGGACCGAGTCCGGACTTCCGCAGCGGCAGCCGGGACACCAGTTGGTTCCGGGTGGAGTCGACGGGGCTGACAAGATCACTCCCAAGCTGCGCGACCCGGAGGCCATCCGCGAGAAGCTCAGCCGCCACCAGAAGGGCATCCGCGACGGTCGTGCCGCCAGCCATGCCGAACGCAACAGCATCTAAGGAGACAGATGAACATGGATCAGGGATCCGCGCTCAACATGGATCAGGGATCCGCGGGCGGCTACTCGCTCGATTGGTTGGTTTCGAACTTCGCGCGTGAGGTGCCGGGTGTCTCGCACGCCGTGCTCGTGTCCGCGGACGGCCTGCTCATGGCTGGAAGTGCGCACCTGCCGCTGGACCGCGCCGAGCAGCTGGCGGCGGTCACGTCGGGGCTGGCGAGCCTGTCGGCCGGGGTCTCCCGGCTGTTCGAGGGCGGCGGCGTCCTCCAGTCCGTCGTCGAGATGCAGCACGGGTACCTGCTGCTGATGAGCGTCGGCGATGGTTCGCACCTCGCCACGCTCACCTCGTCGGGCTGCGACATCGGCCAGGTCGGTTACGAGATGGCACTCCTGGTCGATCGCGTCGGCGCCTCCGTGCAGGCGACGCCGCGAGCCGGTATCGGGACCTGATTCCGAGGTGGCCATGGACGAGCAGCACAACGCAGAGACGGGGACCGGGCCGAGCCTGGTCCGGCCGTACTCCCTCACATCAGGGCGCACGAAACCCGCGGTGGAGCTCGCGCTGGAGGCGCTGATCCAGGTTCTGCCCGATCCGGAGAACCGGAACTGGGAGCTGGGCGACATCGAGGCGACCATCGTGGTGTTGTGCGCGCAATCGCCTTCGCTCGCGGAGATCGCCGCTCGGGTCGGCGTCCCCATCGGGGTCGCGCGCGTGCTGGTGGCGGACCTCGTCGAGGCCGGCCACCTGCGAATCCTGGCCACTCTGCAAGAAGACGCGAGCGACAGCGAGCGTCGGGAACTCATTGAAAGGGTCCTCGGTGGACTTCGCCAAATCTAGCGCCCAGCAGAATCGGGTGACCTCGACAAAGATCGTGATCGCCGGTGGATTCGGCGTGGGCAAGACAACCCTGGTCGGGGCCGTCTCCGAAATCGTGCCGCTCCGGACCGAGGCGCTGGTGACGAACGCCTCCGATGGCGTCGACAACCTCACCGGGATCCCGCAGAAGGCCACCACGACCGTCGCGATGGACTTCGGCCGCATCAGCCTGGCCGACGACCTCGTGCTGTACCTGTTCGGGACGCCGGGGCAGCACCGGTTCTGGTTCATGTGGGACGACCTGATCCGCGGCGCCATCGGCGCGATCGTGCTGATCGACACCCGCAGGCTCGACGAGAGCTTCGCCGCCGTCGATTTCTTCGAGGCCCGTAAGTTGCCGTTCGTGGTGGCGATCAACGAGTTCGACGACGCACCGCGGTACCCGCTCGAGGACATCCGGCAGGCCCTCGCGTTGTCGCCCGATGTGCCGATCATGTCCATCGACGCCCGCGATCGGGAGTCGGCCAAGGGCGGATTGGTCGCGATCACCGAGTACGCCCTGCGTCGGCTCGGTCAGCCGGTCGGGTAACACTCCTCTTCTGTTTCGGTGCCGTGATGCGCGGCACCACCCCGGCCTCCCGTCCACGACGGGGGGCCGGTTCCGACTTCGGGTGACTCGGTGATCGACGGATCGACCTGCGGACTCGAGCGCCGTCGCGGTGTGTTCGCCGTGGTAACTGCCGACAATCCGCGAGTGATGCCGGGTCTAGCTGACCTGCACCTATAGACTCGGGTGGTTGCGCGACATCCTGCGAGGCGGCCAGTCCGGAGGAGACGCGAAGCCGAGTAGAAGAGGAGCTCATGACCGACACCACGTTGCCGCCTGAGGGGACGGGGCACGACCGCATCGAGCCCGTCGACATTCAGCAAGAGATGCAGAGCAGCTACATCGACTACGCGATGAGCGTGATCGTGGGCCGTGCTCTGCCGGACGTGCGCGACGGCCTCAAGCCCGTGCACCGCCGCGTGCTCTATGCGATGTACGACAACGGGTACCGCCCGGACCGCGGCTACGTGAAATCCGCGCGACCGGTCGCCGAGACGATGGGTAACTACCACCCGCACGGCGACACCTCGATCTACGACACCCTGGTCCGCATGGCCCAGCCGTGGTCGTTGCGTTACCCGCTCGTCGACGGCCAGGGCAACTTCGGCTCCCGAGGCAACGACGGCGCGGCCGCGATGCGTTACACCGAGTGCAGGCTCACGCCGCTCGCGATGGAGATGCTCCGCGAAATCGACCACGACACCGTCGATTTCGCGCCGAACTACGACGGTAAGACCCAAGAGCCGACGGTTCTCCCCAGCCGTATCCCCAACCTGTTGATCAATGGTTCCGGCGGTATCGCCGTCGGTATGGCCACCAACATCCCGCCGCACAACCTGCGCGAGGTCGCGGACGCCATCTACTGGGCGCTCGAGAACTACGAGGCCGACGACGAAGCCACCCTGGCGGCGGTGATGGAGCGGATCAAGGGACCTGACTTCCCGACCTCGGGCCTGATCGTCGGCGGCCAGGGCATCAGCGACGCGTACCACACCGGCCGCGGCTCGGTCCGGATGCGCGGCGTGGTGGAGATCGAGGAGGACGCCAAGGGGCGCACCACGATCGTGATCACCGAGCTGCCCTACCAGGTGAACCCGGACAACCTGATCACCTCGATCGCCGAGCAGGTGCGGGACGCGAAGATCGCAGGCATCTCCGACATCCACGACGAGTCCTCGGACCGCGTCGGCATGCGGATCGTCGTCACGGTCAAGCGTGACGCGGTGGCGAAGGTCGTGCTCAACAACCTCTACAAGCACACCCAGCTGCAGACCAGCTTCGGCTGCAACATGCTCTCCATCGTCGACGGGGTGCCGCGCACCCTGCGGCTGGATCAGATGATCCGTCTCTACACCACGCACCAGCTCGAAGTGATCGTCCGGCGCACCAGGTACCTGCTGCGCAAGGCCGAGGAGCGGGCCCACATCCTGCGCGGACTGGTCAAGGCGCTCGACGCGCTCGACGAGGTCATCGCGCTCATCCGGGCGTCGCAGACCGTCGACATCGCCAGGGCCGGACTGATCGAGCTGCTCACCGTCGACGAGATCCAGGCCGATGCCATCCTCGCGATGCAGCTGCGCCGCCTCGCGGCCCTCGAGCGTCAGAAGATCATCGACGAACTCGCCGAGATCGAGCGCGAGATCGCGGACTACCAGGACATCCTGGCCAAGCCCGAGCGTCAGCGCGCGATCGTGCGCGACGAGCTCAAGGAGATCGTCGACAAGTACGGCGACGACCGGCGTACCCGCATCATCGCGGCCGACGGCGACGTCAACGACGAGGACCTGATCGCCCGCGAGGACGTGGTGGTCACCATCACCGAGACCGGGTACGCCAAGCGCACCAAGACCGATCTCTACCGGTCGCAGAAGCGCGGCGGCAAGGGCGTCCAGGGCGCCGGGCTCAAGCAGGACGACATCGTCAAGCACTTCTTCGTCAGCTCGACCCACGACTGGATCCTGTTCTTCACCACGAAGGGCCGGGTGTACCGGGCGAAGGCCTACGAGCTGCCCGAGGCCAGCCGCACCGCACGCGGCCAGCACGTCGCGAACCTCCTCGCCTTCCAGCCGGACGAGCGGATCGCCCAGATCATCCAGATCAAGACCTACGAGGACGCGCCGTACCTGGTGCTCGCCACCCGCAACGGCCTGGTCAAGAAGTCGAAGTTGACCGACTTCGATTCCAACCGCAGCGGCGGCATCGTCGCGGTGAACCTGCGCGGCGAGGACGAGCTGGTCGGTGCCGTGCTCGCCTCCTCGGAGGACGACCTGCTGCTGGTGTCGGCGCAGGGACAGTCGATCCGCTTCTCCGCCACCGATGAGGCGCTGCGGCCGATGGGCCGCGCCACCTCCGGCGTGCAGGGCATGCGCTTCAACGGCGACGACGAACTGCTCTCGCTGAACGTCGTGCGTGACGGCACCTATCTCCTGGTGGCGACCTCGGGCGGGTACTCGAAGCGCACCGCGATGGAGGACTACCCGGTCCAGGGCCGCGGCGGCAAGGGCGTGCTGACGATTCAGTACGACAAGCGCCGTGGCACCCTGGTCGGAGCGCTCATCGTCGACGACGACGACGAGCTCTACGCCATCACCTCCGGCGGGGGAGTGATCCGCACCGCGGCCAAGCAGGTGCGGAAGGCCGGCCGACAGACCAAGGGCGTGCGGTTGATGAATCTCGGGGACGGTGACACCCTGCTCGCGATCGCGCGCAACGCCGATGAACCCGATGAGTCCGACACCGCCGCGAGTGACGGATCGAAGGAGTCGTAGTGAGCACTCCCAACCAGCCCAGTAGCGACCGGCAGGGGTCACCTGCCGGTCCTGGCGCTCAGCCGCAGGCAGGTAAGCCGGAGGGGGCGACCGGGACTCCGTCCCCGGCGCCGTCGACCCCGGCTCAGGCCAAGCCCGATGCGCCCGCGCCGACCAAGCCCGACGCTCCGGCGGCGGCGACGTCGGCACCGGGACAGCCGGCCGCCCCCGCGCAGCGGGCCCCGGCCCCGGCTCCCGGTCAGGATCGTCCGGCCCCGCCCGCGCAGGGCCCCGGCCAGACTCCGCCGCGGCCGCAGGGCCAGGCGCCGCAGGGGCAGCAGCCGACCGGACCGTCCCGTCCGGCGCAGGCTCCGCCGTCCGGCACGACACCGGCAACGCCCGCGCAGGGATCGCGGCCCGCAGGTGGTCCGCCGCAGGGCGGCGCCGCCCCGGCCGCACCTCAGGGTGGTCGGCCGACCCAGGCTCCGGGCCAGGCGCCCGGCCAGCGTCCCCAGCAGAACGGCGGCCAGCCCAACGGTGCAGGCACGCGTCCTGGCGCCCCGGCAGGCGCGCCGGGCACGCGTCCGGCGTCGCCCTCCGGTGGTGCCGCAACGCGTCCGGGTACCCCCGCTGGTGCGCCGGGTACGCGTCCGGCATCGCCCACGAGCGGTCCGGGTGCGCGCCCCACGACACCCACAAATGGTCCTGGCGCACCCGCCACGCGTCCGGTCTCGGCGTCGAGCGGCCAGGGCACCCGTCCCGGTGCTCCCGCGGCCGGTAAGCCCGCGGCGGGAGCCCCGTCGGGCGATGATCCGGCGAAGGCGGCCCGCAAGGAGGCCGCCAAGGCCAAGACGGCGGTGATCGACGGCCCGACCCGGCACATCGACCGCTCCGATCTGGCGAAGGACCTGCCGGACCTGTCCGCGGTGAAGCATCCACTGCCCAGCGAGGCCCCCGCGGCGGCCGGTGCGGGTCCCAAGACGGGTGCGCAGCCCGCGTTGGTGGCCGTGCCTATCGACGCGGTCGCGGGTGACCCGTTGCGCGCGACCATCCAGGTGCGCAAGGTCGACCCCTGGTCGACGCTCAAGGTGTCCCTGGTGATCTCGGTGGCGCTGTTCTTCGTGTGGATGTTCGCCGTCGGATTCCTGTACGTCGTGCTCGACGGCATGGGTGTCTGGGATCGCCTGAACAACGCCTTCACCGACATCGTGTCGGAGACGGGCGACGAGGGCCTTGTCAGCGCGGGGCAGGTGTTCGGCTACGCCGCGCTGATCGGTGCCATCAACGTGGTGCTCTTCACGGCCCTCGCGACCATCGGATCGTTCATCTACAACCTCTGCACGGACCTTGTCGGTGGGGTCGAAGTGACCCTCGCCGACCGCGACTGACCTGAGGTTTTGGTTCCCCACCGGGCCGGTTTTGGTCGCGGCCGGTCGGTGGGGTAATCTCATGCCTCGGTTCAGGGAGACAAGTTCGATGCGTCTCCCGGGCCGAGGTTAAGGGCCTATAGCTCAGGCGGTTAGAGCGCTTCCCTGATAAGGAAGAGGTCGGAGGTTCAAGTCCTCCTAGGCCCACTCCCCGTGCCGACGAAGGGTTCGAGCATGAAGGTACTGCTTCTCGCGGCAGCCGTTGTGACCGTTCTCTTCGGGCTGACGAAGCTGCGGTCGCAGCGCCGCAGTCAGGATGTATGGCACGAGGTCACCAGCCGCTAGCGCGGACGGGGCCTTAGCTCAGTTGGTAGAGCGCTGCCTTTGCAAGGCAGATGTCAGGAGTTCGAATCTCCTAGGCTCCACAGCAGGAACACAATCGGATACAGCGTCACATCAACACCCCTCACTCTCCGGTGGGGGGTGTTTTTTTGTTCGGCGGGCAAATGTCACAAGCGGATCGCATGCGGGGACGAGTTCATCGAATTGTGTTCGAGATCACATGCGCTCGACTACTGTTCGGCTGGGGGAAATCGCAACCGAACCCGGGAGTCGACATGAAACTCAGGAAGATTGTCGCCACTGCACTATTCGTGACGGCCGCGATGGGCGCCGGGGCGGTCACCGCGCACGCCGACCCAGCCGCTTTGGTCGGTGCCCACATGCAAGGCAGGGACCAGGGCGTCGGCTACAGCACAGGACTCACGCCGGGCGGGAACTCGGTTGTCACATTGCTCGACGCGGGCGTGTTCCGGGTCGCCGGCGACGGGGCCGGGGTCAGCGTGCTCCGGGACGACGGGTCGTCCATCGGCACGATTCCCCTCGCGTATCGGGTGAACGGTGAGACGCACTCGATCGCGCCCGTGATCGGTGACGGCGGCCGGACCCTGACACTGACGCCGATGCTGCTTCCGTCGACCGTTCAACCGGTCGCCTGGGACAACCCCGCGGATCAACAGCGCCTGATGGGGGAGATCCAGAAGGCCCAGATGGGCGGGATCGTCGGGCAGACCGTCGGCGGGATCATCGGTCTCCTCGTCGGCTGCGTGGTGGGCGTGCTCGCCGGCTGCTTCCCCGGATCGATCATCGGCTCGCTCATCGGCGGCGTGATCGGGCTGGACATGGTCGGTGGCGAACCGCTGCGATCCGCGTTCTTCAACTTCGTCGGGCCGCTCCCGACCCTGCCGGGGATGCCGGCACCCGCGGCGCCCTGATCAGCGCCCGCGCAGCAACACACGGCAAACGCACAGCCCGCGATCAGCTCCTGGTCGCGGGCTGTGCGCTGTGCAGCGCCGAGTGTGCAGTTTGGGGGTACCTCCCTGCACGAAGTGCTTGGGGGACGGGGCAAACGCCGAGATGGGCCGACGGCAGCTGCACACTCGGCGGCCGTCGCCGAGCCTGTGCAATTGTGAACAAACCTGTGCAGCAATTGGTTTCGATACCGTGCGGTCGGGCGTCAGCGCCCCCGAATCGGCACGTCCACCTGCCGAAATGTATGTGTTACCGTGCGTACGGCTTCGCGACCGGGGCCGACGAACACGGGGCGGAGTCGATGGTGGACAAGAGTGTGCGCGTAAACGGGTGGCGGGGTGCGGTCGTGGCGGCCGCGCTGTCGGTGGTCGTGGCCGCGATCGCGGCGCCCACCGCGGCGGCGGCACCCGTGGACTTCTACACGCCGCCTGCCGACCTGACGGCGAGCGCCCCCGGCGACCTGATCCGCAGCGAGCCGTCCGAACTCGCGCTCCGGGTGCCGGGAACCGACGGCGCGTTCCCCGCCGACGGACGGCGCATCATGTACCGCAGCACCGACGCGAACGGCGCGGCCAACGCGGTCACCGGCACCTACCTCGACCCGCAGCGGCGGTGGGAGGGACCAGGACCCCGGCCCCTGGTCAGCCTCGCGGTCGGCACCCACGGCCAGGGCGACCAGTGCGCCCCCTCCAAGCTGCTGAACCAGCTCCTGACCTACGAGGGGCCGATCTGGCTGATGACCGAGTACGAGGTGCTCGGCATCAACGCTCTGCTGCTGCAGGGCATCGCCGTCGTCGTCACCGACTACGACGGCCTCGGCACGCCTGGCATGCACACCTACGTCAACCGCGCGGCCGAGGCGCACGCGGTGCTGGACGCGGCCCGAGCGGCCAAGAACCTGCCCGGCACCTCGATCACCGCGGCGGGCCCGGTCGGATTCTGGGGATACTCGCAGGGAGGCGGAGCCGCAGCGGCCGCGGCCGAGCTCGCCGCCGACTACGCACCGGAACTGCAGGTGAAGGGCACCTACGCCGGGGCGCCGCCCGCGGACCTGGCCGCGACCCTGGCGCAGATCGACGGTTCCTTCCTCACCGGCGCGATCGGCTACGCGATCAACGGCCTCGCCCAGGCCTACCCCGAGTCCCGGCCGCTCATCGAGGCGGAGCTCAACGAGAAGGGCAAGGCGATGTTGGCGGAGACGCGGAACTACTGCGTCGTCGAGACCGGTGCGCGCTTCGCCTTCCAGAAAACCAGCGAGTACACCCGCAGCGGCGAATCGCTCTCCGTGGTGCTCGACCGGCTGCCGCTGGCGAAGGAACTGTTGGAGCGACAGCGGATCGGCACGCGGACGCCGTCGGGGCCGGTGCTCATCCAGTCCGGCAACCACGACGACGTGGTGCCCTTCGGCCAGGCCGCACAGCTGGCCGGGACCTGGTGCGGTCGCGGCGCGACGGTGCAGTTCACCGAGAACCCGCTCCCGAGCGTCCTGCCGGGCTCCGTGATCAACCACGGTGCGCCGCTGGTCCTCGGCCTGCCCGAGGCACTGACCTACATGGTCGACCGGTTCCACGATCGACCGGCACCGAGCACCTGTTCGTCCTGACGCCGGCTGGCCCTCCGGTAGCAGGGGCCACCGATACCGTGGGGTGATGTGCTGCCGTCGGCGCGCCGCCATGCTCGAGGCATGACGACCGATGCAGGCCCGCCCCGCAGGTGGGCGCCGATGACGATGTACGTGCTGGTGGCGTTTCTCGCCGGCGGCGTCCTCGTGGCGCTCCAGGCGGTGACCGGTCCCGATCCCGACCTGCTCGAACTGGTGCAGTTCGCACCGGCGATCGCGGTGGCGGCGGTCCTGGTGGTCTGGCGGGGCAGATGGCGTCCGCCGCTGGCACTGGGCATGTGGCGGCCCGACCTGGGCGCCCTCGCGGCCGCGATCGGCTCGGTTCTGATCATTCTGGCGCTGCCCGCGGCGGTGCTGGTGTCCCTCGGTGCAGCCCCCGATCTCTCAGCCGTCCGCGCGGGCGCGGCGCCGCTTGGCCTGCTGGTCCTCGCGCAGTGCGTCGGGGCGTGTGGGGAGGAACTCGGCTGGCGGGGGTTCCTGCAGCCCTACCTGCGCACGAGGCATTCCGCACTGGTCACCGGCGTGCTCGTCGGAACCGTCTGGGGGGTGTGGCACGTCCAGGTGTTCACGGCGGGTGCCGTGTACGCGATGGCCTTCCTGTCGGCGACGATCGCGATGTCCGTGCTGCTGGCGGTGCTCCTCGACAACGGACGCAAGGGCAGCCTGTTGATCGCCACCGTGTTCCACGCGGCCGTCAATCTCGGCCTGCTGGTGTTCGGCGCCGCCGGGGGCCGTGAGCCCCTGCTGTGGTCGTCGATGGCCGTCGCCGCGGCGGGCTGTGCCGCGGCTACGGCGGCGTTCAGGAGTTCTCGACGTCCCGCAGGCTCGGCGGCGCGGGCGCGACCGGCGGCACTTCCCGCCGACGCTGCTTGACGTACACGGCGCCCGCCGCAACGGCCGCACCGAGACCGATGACCAGCAGCGCCCGCCTGCCGCGCCCGCGGCCACGACCCTTGACCTGCTCGGCGGCCACGGCCGCGACGCCCTGCTCGTCCACCAGCGCGAGGGCGGGGACGGCCTTGGGCCGCGACGACAGTGCCTTCCTGGCCAGGGTGTAACCCTGACGGCCGAGGTAGAGGCTCAACGCCCCGGTGCCCTTGGCCACCACTCCGGTGCCCTTCGCGACACCTCCCGTGCCCCTGGCGAACCCGAGCGCCGCGAGCTGCGCGAGCCTCAATGCGCTACTGAGCGTGGTGGATTCGGGGGCGGGGGGCACGACCTCGAGGGTCGGCGCCTGCTCGGCCTGGGCGGGGACAGAAACCGGGGTGGACTTCGTCGCGCGAGTCATCTGTCCACTGTCGCACATGTTCCGTACGACGGAATGGCACCATGGTGGAGTGACCTCACCGAATCAGACCGCAACCGCAACGCTGCACACCAACCGCGGCGACATCAAGATCGCCCTGTTCGGCAACCACGCGCCGAAGACCGTCGCGAACTTCGTCGGCCTCGCCGACGGCACCCAGGACTACAGCACCGAGAACGCCTCGGGCGGCAAGACCGGACCGTTCTACGACGGCGCCGTCTTCCACCGCGTCATCGACGGCTTCATGATCCAGGGCGGCGACCCGACCGGTACCGGCCGTGGCGGCCCGGGCTACCAGTTCGGCGACGAGTTCCACCCGGAGCTGCAGTTCGACAAGCCCTACCTGCTGGCCATGGCGAACGCCGGACCGGGCACCAACGGCTCGCAGTTCTTCATCACCACCGGCAAGACCCCGCACCTCAACCGCAAGCACACCATCTTCGGTGAGGTCGTGGACGAGGAGTCGAAGAAGGTCGTCGACGCCATCTCCGGAACCTCGGTTGACCGCACGGACCGCCCGCTGGAGGCGGTCGTCATCAACAGCATCACCATCTCCTGATCGGTACCGCGAGATGACCAACCCCGGTTGGGGTGGCGTGTCCGGTGACGGCACGCCGCCCCAACCGCGGTGCGTCCGGCACCCGGACCGGCCCACCGCGCTCTCCTGCACCCGCTGCGGCCGTCCCGCGTGCGTCGAGTGCCTGCGACCGGCCGCCGTCGGCCAGCACTGTGTCGACTGCATCGCCGCCGACGCCAAGACCACCCGTTCCGCCCGCACCGTCGCCGGTGCGCCGCTCCGGACCGGCCTGCCGACTCCGATCGTCACCTATGTCCTGATCGGGCTCAACGTCCTGATCTACGCGATCACGGTGCTCCAGTCCGGCAACGTGGCGAACAACCACCTCGGCTCGCCGCTGTTCAACAGCTGGGCGCTGTGGCCGCCCGCGGTCGCCGACGGCGACCTGATTCGCGTCGTCGGCAGCGGCTTCCTGCACTTCGGTGCGGTCCACCTGCTGGTCAACATGTTCGCGCTGTGGGTGATCGGCCGCGACACCGAGATCATCCTCGGGCGCTCCCGCTACGTTGCGGTGTACCTCGTCTCGATCCTCGGTGGCTCGGCCGCCGTGATGGCCTTCCAGGTGAACGCCGTCACCGCGGGCGCCTCGGGTGCGGTCTTCGGACTGATGGGCGCGCAGGCGGTGATCCTGCTGCGGCTCAAGCGCAGCCCGGGCCCCGTCCTGGCGATCATCGCCCTCAACGTGATCATCAGCGTGACGATCCCCGGGATCTCGCTGTGGGGGCACCTCGGCGGGCTCGTCGCTGGCGCCGCGGCCACCGCGGCACTGATGTTCGCACCCGGCAGCCTCGGCACCCCCGCGGAGCGCCAGAAGGCGCGCACGCTTGGCTGGGGCGGCCTCGCCGCCGTCACCGTCGTCTCGGTCGGCGTCATCGCGCTGCGGATGGCGCAGCTGAGGTCCGAACTCGGGATGTAGTCGCCTCGCCGGCTACGGGCGCGGCCGCTCCGGCGGCACCAGCCCGCGGCCGGCGAGCGCGTCGAAGACATCGGTGGGATCGGTGCCGAGATCCCAGCGACCGAAGATCAGCAGCTTGTCGTCGTCGACACCGGGCGGGCGCACGTCGATCTCCAGCATCGGCACCCGACGGCCCAGCCGCGGATAGCGCACGATCCGGACCCGGCTCAGCTCCGACGCCTGGTACTCGCGGCGCCCGGTCAGTCGCTGCACGGCGATCCCCCTCGCGCCGTCGAGCACGGCGAGCCGGGGCCGCTGGCGCAGCCCCAGCGCGGTGATCGCCAGCAGCCCGAGCGCGCCGAGGCCGATCAGCACCCGTCCCGCCGGATCCGACGCCACCGCCGCGGCGGCGAGGAGCATGGCCACCCCGCCGACACCGGTGGCGATCAGCGCACCGGTGGGTGTGGACCATGCGAGCTCGGGGTTGTGCACAGGGTTTTCGGGGTTGTGCACAGGCTCTCCACAGCTATCCACAGGGTTTATCCACATTGGGGATGAATGACAACGATGTAATTGGCGCGGCCAGAATGGGGATATCCCCAGGTCAGCGCCATCTCATCGTCATGACGAGGCCGACAACCATGAAACCGAAGCCGATCAGGAAGTTGTAGGCCCCCAGGTCGTTCATCCAGGTGATCTGGTCCGCGGCCAGGTAGTAGACGATCAGCCACGCGAGCCCGAGCAGCATGAAGCCGAGCATCACCGACACGTAGAGCGTGCTGGACGGGCCGACCTTGACCTTCACGGGCGTGCGGTTCGCGGGATTGATCGTGTAGTCGGTCTTCTTGCGGACCTTCGACTTGGGCATGACGTCCTCGTTGGTTCAGTGTGGATCGTGCGATTGCGTCGGCGTCGGCGTCGACGCCCACCAGGTAGATTCGAGATTACCGGTGGTGAGTACACGCTAGCCGAGCACAGACGTGCCCGGGCAGGGTCTGCTGGCTGGACCTGAGAGCACGGACAGGGGAGGAGGCGGGGGGCTGTGGCCGAACCCGACCCGACCGAACCCGATCAGACCGTGTCCCACCGGCACGCGGCGCCCCGGCGCAGGCAACTCTTCTGGAAGATCTGTGTGCCGGTGGTCTGTGTGGTGACCGGACTGTTGTTGGCGACCACCCGCGCGGTCTCGGAGGGCAACGAGCTGCGGCGCGGAGACACCACGAGGCTCTCCGACCTCGTGCGCAGTGCGCAGGCAGACGCGGACGACGCGGCGGGGGTGCGCGACGGGTTGGCGGCGCAGCTGGCCGCCCTCCAGAACGAGGCGGCCGGTTCCGACTCCGATGTCGCCGGCGCCCTCGACCAGAGCAAGGCGCTGGAGGCCGCGGCAGGCCTGAGCGAGGTCACCGGACCCGGCGTGCGGGTGACCCTCACCGACGCCCCCCGCGACTCCGACGGCAAGTTCCCCGCCGGAGCCTCGCCCGATGATCTCGTCGTGCACCAGCAGGATGTGCAGAGCGTGCTGAACGCGCTATGGGCGGGCGGTGCGGTTGCGGTCGGGATGCAGGACCAGCGCATCGTCAACACCTCGGCGCCGCGTTGTATCGGCAACACGCTGCTGCTGCACGGGCGGACCTACAGCCCGCCGTATCAGATGACGGCGATCGGCGACCCCTCCCGGATCGAGGCCGCGCTCGCCGCCGAGCCCGGCGTGCGCACCTTCAAGCAGTACGCGGTCCGCTACGGGCTCGGGTACACCCAGGAGGCGTCGGACTCGTTCACCGTGCCCGCCTATACCGGGCAGCTGCGGACCAAGTTCGCGAATTAGACGCCTGCGCCGCTCGTGCGTGATCCGTACCCCAAGGTGGGGTGCAGATCGCGCACAGGCGGCGAAGCCGCATATCCTGCTGTAATGCGCATCCTGGTCGTCGACAACTACGACAGCTTCGTGTTCAACCTGGTGCAGTACCTCGGCCAGCTCGGCACCAAGGCCACCGTCTGGCGCAACGACGACCCGCAGCTCGCCGACCGCGACGCGGTCGCGGCGCAGTTCGACGGGGTGCTGCTGAGCCCGGGACCGGGCACGCCGCAGCGGGCGGGCGCGAGCATGGACCTGGTCGCGGCGTGCGCCGCGGCGCGCACGCCACTGCTCGGCGTGTGCCTCGGTCACCAGTCCATCGGCGCCGCGTTCGGGGCCACCGTCGACAGGGCACCGGAACTGCTGCACGGCAAGACCAGCCAGGTCAGCCACGACGGCACCGGGGTGCTGGCCGGTCTGCCCGACCCGTTCACTGCGACCCGCTACCACTCGCTGACGGTGCTGCCGGAGACGATGCCGGACGAGCTGATCGCCACCGCGCACACCGACACCGGCATCGTGATGGCGATGCGGCACCGGGACTTGCCGATCCACGGTGTCCAGTTCCATCCGGAATCGGTGCTCACCCAGGGCGGGCACCGGATGCTGGCGAACTGGCTGGAGGTGTGCGGGCAGCGTCCGCCGGAAGCGCTCATCGCGACGCTGGAGGCCGAGGTCGCACAGGCGCTCGGAGCGGCACTCACCCACAACTGAACCACCACCGAGTCGGCGCACGCCCAGCCGGGCGGCGCGGGTCGTGTTCGGCGTTTGGGCACGAAATCATGGCGATCTGATCATGGTCTTTGCTCCAGAGTCTGCAATACCGTGGATTCTGCGCGGCCGACGAGAAGTTCGAGCTGCGCGCGGCGGCCCCCGATCGAACGGCGGGCCGTGACCACCGTTCGAACACTCGATCCGAGAGGTGGGCCAACATGGCCGACAAGGTGAACATCGTTCTTGTGCACGGAGCTTGGGGGGACGGCTCGCATTGGCGTCACGTCATCCCGACCCTGCACAACGCCGGCCACAAGGTCATCGCGGTGCAAAACCCGTTGACCTCGCTCGCCGACGACGTGAACCGCACGCGAAAGCTGGCCGAATCGCTCGACGGACCGACACTGCTCGTCGGCCACTCCTACGGCGGCGCCGTCATCACAGGGGCCGGACATGCCGCGAATGTCGTTGGACTGGTCTATATCTCGGCCTTCGCTCCCGACGAGGGCGACAGTCTGGGCAGCATCTTCGCCCGCACCGACCAGCCCGCGGGGGCGGCCAACATCGCCCCCGATGCGCAGGGCTTCCTGTGGATCGCACCGGACAAGTTCCAGGAGAGCTTCAGCCAGGACCTCGACGACACCGAGGCACTGGTGATGGCGTTGACGCAGAAGCCGATCTCGGGCCAGTGCTTCTCCGACCCATCGGGCCCGCCGGCCTGGAAGCAGAAGCCGAGCTGGTACCTGGTCTCCGGCCAGGACCGGATGATCCCGCCGGAGACCGAACGGTGGATGGCCGAGCGCATCGGCGCCCGCGAGACCGTCGAGCTCGACGCCGGTCACGCATCGCTGGCCTCGCACCCACACGAGGTGACCCAACTGATCCTGACGGCGGCCGCAGGCGTCGCCTGACTCCGCAGTCCCCGGCCACCCGATGCGGTGGCCGGGGTGCAGGCGGTCCAGCGTCCGACCCCGGCGGAGCGAGGCGACGGATCGGCGTGACGGTTTCGAGGTCGAAGCCTGGGCAGGGCCGACCCGGGACCGTTCGTGTCAGCGCTCGCTGCCGTCGCCCGACGGTCCGCGCCCGTCGGCGTACGCGCCGTGTCCGTGTGTCTTGTCCTGGTAGTCCTTGAGGATCGCCATCTGGTCGTGCTCGTTCTTGTGTTCGGCCGCGGCGAGAGCATCGGCCTGGTCGGCCGGGTCGGCGATGAGCAGGGATCCGGAGCCGGGCTTGCCTGCCAAACCGAGCTTGTTCATCTTCTTCGGGACGCCCGCGCCCTGGTACTCCAGTGGGATCGGGTGGCCGTGTTCGTCCACGGGTCCGAGCGGCTGGTGGATCTCGACGTACTCGCCGTGCGGCAGGCGCTTGATCACGCCGGTCTCGATGCCGTGCTCGAGCATCTGGCGGTCGCTCCGCTGGAGGCCGAGGCAGAACCGGTAGGTGACGAAGTAGGCGAGCGGCGGCAACAGGACCAGGCCGATGCGACCGATCCACGTCATCGCGTTCAGCGAGATGTTGAACTTGTACGCGATGATGTCGTTGACGCACATGATCGTCAGGATGGCGTAGAACGTCAGGGCCATCGCGCCGATGGAGGTGCGCACAGGAACATCGCGCGGACGCTGCAGCAGGTTGTGGTGAGCGTCGTCCTTGGTGAACTTCTTCTCGATCCACGGGTAGGCGATCAGCACCGTGAACACCAGGCCCATGATGACCGCGGTCGCGAAGGCCGCCGGGACCATGTAGGTGCCCCACAGGTAGATCTCCCACGGCGGCCACAGGCGCGCCATGCCGTCGGTCCACATCATGTAGATGTCGGGCTGGACGCCCGCGGACACCTGAGACGGGTTGTACGGGCCGAGGTTCCAGATCGGGTTGATCTGCAGCAGGCCGCCCATCAGGGCCAGCACGCCGAAGGTCACCGAGAAGAACCCACCGGACTTGGCCGCGAACACCGGGAGGATGCGGACGCCGACGACGTTATGCTCCGTGCGACCTGCGCCGGGGAACTGGGTGTGCTTCTGGTACCAGACCAGCGCCAGGTGTGCGCCGATCAGCGCCAGGATGATGCCGGGCACCAGCAGCACGTGTGCCACGTACAGGCGCGGGATGATCAGCTGGCCGGGGAAGTCGCCGTCGAAGATCAGCCACTGCATCCAGGTACCGATCACCGGGACGCTCAGCGTGATGCCGGACAGCGCGGCGCGGAGGCCGGTGCCGGACAGCAGGTCGTCGGGGAGCGAGTAGCCGAAGAAGCCCTCGAACATCGCCAGGATCAGCAGCAGGCAGCCCATGACCCAGTTCGCCTCACGCGGGCGCCGGAACGCACCGGTGAAGAAGATGCGCAGCAGGTGCACGATGATCGACGCCGCGAACATCAGCGCGGCCCAGTGGTGGATCTGCCGGACGAACAGGCCGCCGCGCACCTCGAACGAGATGTTCAACGCGGTCTCGTACGCCCGGGACATCTCCACACCGCGCAGCGGCTGGTAGGCGCCGTCGTAGACGACCTCCGCCATCGACGGGTCGAAGAACAGCGTCAGGTAGACACCCGAGATCAGCAGGATGACGAAGCTGTAGAGCGCGATCTCGCCGAGCAGAAAGGACCAATGGGTCGGGAAGACCTTGTTGATCTGCCGTCGCATGCCCGCGGCGAGGTGATAGCGCGAGTCCATGCTCTCGGCCGCCTTGGCGGGGTGAGCGGAGACATTGGACTGGCGACGACTCATGTCGTGGCCCCTCTCCCACCGGAAACGCAAGTCCAGCGCGAACCCGTGTCCGGCCTAGGTGGCGGGTGCAGCGGCGGCCTCGCAAGGTCGAAATCGAGCGCGCAGCGCACACGCTTCTCAACTACTCAGTGCCCTTGCAGTTTAGTCCTGGCGGTGGCCCGGGTGAAGGGAAACATGACGCGCCTCCGGTGCCTCTGCGCGTCCTTGGCCTGCGCTGACTCCATATCCATGGCCCCGCCCATGCCCACGACCTTGTGACCCGGGATCGTCCAGAGCGACATCGGCGACTTCGAAGTCACATCGGGCGGACGAGCCGCACGAGATCCTGTGGAACCTGCCGCTGTTCCCCTACATGACGATAGAGATCATGTCGCTGACCGAGTATGGGGCGCCATCGGGTGATCTGGCACCGAGGCGGTCAGCCCGCATCCCCGGACAGGAGCTTCGTGATCGGGGCCATGTCGAAATAGTCTCGCCACGAGATGATTTCGCCCGACTCGATCTCGAAGACACCCATCACGGGCAACTCCACGTGCTTGTCGCCGAGATCGAACCGATCGGTGCGTTCGTTGAGGACGACGGTCCCGTTCACCGCCTGGTGGTGGATGGTGAACTCGATTCCGCCGAACGCCGAGATGAAGCCGTTCAGGAAGTCCGCGATGGCCGCACGTCCGACCAGTGGTTCCATCGGAATGTTGTGGTACACAGCGTCTTCGCTGAAGTAGCCGGCGATCGCCACCGCGTCGCCCGCCTTCCACTCGGCGCAGAAAGCGGTGACGAGGTCGCCCGGGTCGGTGTGTGTGCGTGCCGAGGTGGTCGCGTCCTGGGTGGAGGTCATCGGTGTTCCTGTCCTTGTGGTCGGATCGACTTGTCGGTCAGTTGATCTGGAGCGGCAGACCGAGGTGCCGTCGAACGAAGATGCTCGGAACCCAGGTCGCGTCGTCGGCGAGGGTGATGTCGGAACTGCGTTCGATGAGCAGGGTGATGGCGGCGACGGCCTCCATCCGGGCGAGCGCAGAGCCGACGCAGAAGTGGGTGCCCTTGCCGAAGGCGAGATGGGAGCGGATGCTCGGGCGGTCGAGGACGACCTCGTCGGGACGATCGAATCGTGCCGGGTCGCGGTTGGCCGAGCCCCACAGCAGGAGCGCGTGACTGCCCGCAGGGAGCGTGACCCCGCCCAGCGTGGTGTCGGCGACGACGTGCCGGTGATGCGCCCGGAAAGGGGATTCCAGCCGGAGCGCCTCGTCCAGGAAATGATCGATGAGCGCGGGGTTGTCGCGGAGCCGGCTCTGGATCTCGGGGTTGGTGGTGAGCAGACGCGCCGAGTTGGCGATCAGTCCAGCCGTGGACTCACCGCCCGCACCGACCAGCTGCACGAGCATCAGGACCGCGACGTCGTCGGTGAGGTCACCGGAAGCGCAGGCGCGGGCGAGGACGCCCATGTAGTCGTCCTGTGGGTCGCTCTTGGCCCGGATGAACTGGGTGTGCAGGTATCCGGCGAGCTCGACGGACGAGGTCACCAGCTGCCCGAGCCGGTCTGCGGTGACCACTCCGCCGAGCAGCTCGGTGCTGTCGTACGCCCAGGTCAACAGCTGCGGGACGTCGCCCTCGGGGAGGCCGACGAGGTTGGCGATCAGCGCGAGGGGCAGCTTGTCCGCCATGTCGGCCGCATAGTCGATCCGGCCGTCCCGCAGGCCCTCGTCCCACAGCCGATCGGCCAGCAGGTCGACGGTCGGGCCCAGCGCGCGAATTCTCTTGCCGAGCGTCTGCAGCACCAGCTTTCGGTGGTGGGCGTGGGTCGGATCGTCGGCGGTCGCGAGCACGTGGATCGCCTGCCCGCCCCCATCCATGTCGAAGGTGAGCGGCGGCCCGTCCTGCTGTTGGACCAGGACCCCGGTCAGGTTGGAGGAGAAGTCGTCGACGCGGGCCGCGGCCTCGGTGACCAGGTCCCATGTGGACACGAGGTAGAAGTCGGTTCCCGGGACCCGATGGACGGGCGAGTTCTCCCGCAGTGCCCGGTACAGCCGGTTCGGGTCGTCGAGATTCGCGGGATCGAAAATGTCGATCCCCTCGAGCGGCAACGCGGTCATCGAATCTCCCACCGGTAGTAGAACCTGTTTCAGAAGCATCACCGTCCACCCGGGGCCGAGTGCCTGTCAAGGGTGCGGAAGAAGATGAGATCGTGCGGCGTGACCTGCTTGAACCGGAAATCTCACGCTGTCGATCCGGTGCGGCCCTATCGCAGCTCACCGCGGTGAGCTGCGGATCGAGTTATAGACTGATCGACAGATTTGTCTCACCTTGAGACAAAGTCGAGACAGCATTCGGGAGGCGTTTCGTGGATGAATCGGACGCGGGTTCGGATTGGCTGGCCGGCGGCAACCGGCGAGCGATCGCGGTGGCGAGGATTCACGCCGCGGCGGCAGAGCTGTTTCTGGAGCGGGGACTCGATCGGGTCGGCGTCGAGGATGTCGCGGCAAGGGCCGGGTGTTCACGGGCAACCCTCTACCGGTACGTCGGGGGCAAGTCCGCGCTGGTCGGCGGAGTCGTCGCCGCGGCGGCGACTGCGGTGGCCCAGCAGGTAGCGGCCGCGGTGGAACCGCTGAGCGGTTCCCGCCGGATCGTCGAGGCGATCCTGATCTCCGTCGCGGCCGTGCGCGCGGACGCCGCGCTGTCACAGTGGCTGACGAATTCACGGACCGGTCGCGGCGACGACTATCTCGCGTCGTCTCCAGAACTCGGCAGGGTCGCCACGGCGTTGACGGGCATCGCGCCCGACCCGGAGGCCGCGCAATGGATTGTGCGGGTGGTCATCTCGCTGCTGACCGTGCCTGCGGGCGACCCGGCGATGGAGCGCCGGATCGTCGAACGCTTCGTGGAGCCGGCGTTCCGCTAGCAGCCGAGGGGCGCGGCCGTTGGCAACGCCGCTTGACGGCGGGGTCCGCCGCGCCGAGATTGGACGGACGCGAGCGGACGGCGCGAGCGGCCGAGATGGAACGAGGGAGCACATGACGGTCGATGACGTCCGGACCCGGCCGGACGCATTGTCGGAGGTCCTCGAGACGATCCGGCTGCGCGGCGACCAGATCGACCGCTGCGAGTCCGTTCCGCCGTTCGCCGTGGCACCCGCAGGCGGGCTGCGGGCGCTGTACCTGGTCGAGCGTGGCGAGGTCGTCATCCGGATCGGCGACACCGCGACGCTGATCATGCTCGGGGCCGGAGACGTGGCCCTGCTTCCGCACGGCTGTGCGCATTCGGTGGAGAGCAGCCAGGACGCGGCGGATCGCGCCCCCGCCGCGCGGTGGCTGCGCGGCACGTTCATCCTTGACGAGGTGCCTGCCGCTCGCCTGCTCGCGGTCCTACCGCCCGCGATCGAGCTCCACCAGGGGCCGGGAACCCGGTTCGAGTGGCTGGAGGTGAGTGGCCGACTGCTCGGCGAGGAGGTCACGAACCCGAAGCCCGGATCCGCCGTGATGGTCTCCCGCATCCTGGACCTGCTCTTCGTCCAGATCTTGCGCGCCTGGGCAGGCAGTGGGGTCGCCGAGGGCGGCTGGCTGACCGCGGCGATGGACCCCCAGGTGGGCAGGGCGCTCGAGGCCATCCACCGAGATCCGGCCCGAGACTGGAGCGTCGAGGCGCTGGCTCACTTGGCGACGCTGTCCCGTTCCGCCTTCGCCGAACGGTTCACCCGCCTCGTCGGGCAGACACCGGGCGCCTATGTCACAGAGCGCCGGCTGGACCGCGCCACCGAGCTGCTGCGGCACAGTTCCACGCAGGTCGGCACCATCGCCACGATGGTCGGCTACGAGTCCGACGCCGCGTTCAGTCGAGCCTTCCGGAAGCGCTTCGCCACCTCACCGCTCCGGTGGCGACGAACCCAGTCGTCCACGCCGGAGCGGTGAGGCGGTCCCGGCTACCGGGGAATCCCGAGCTGACCGATCCCGACCGAGATGGTCGAGGTCTTGGAGATCTCCGAGCCCGCCGGCTGCGCCTGGGTGACCACCTTGCCGACCTGATCGGTCTCCAGGGTGGCCTCCGGATGCTGGACGAGCTGGCTCGAGGATCCGGTCCAGCCCGCGCGCCGCAGTGAGTCCAGCGCCTGCGACACGCTCAGGTTGTTCAGGTTGGGCATCGTGACCATGTTGCCGTTCGAGACCCGGATCTTGACGGTGGCGCCCTTGGCCGCCGCGGTGCCGCCGGTCGGGTCGGTGGAGACCACCTCGCCCTTGGGCCGGCCGGAGTCGATGTTCTCGACCTGGACCTTGAAGCCGGCACCCTCGATGTTGGGTTGTGCGACGTCGAGGGTCTGGCCGACGACGTTCGGGATCCGGATCTGTTCCGGTCCGCTGCCGAGGGTGATCTTCACGGCGCCGTCCAGCGCGACATTCGACCCGGCTTCCGGCTTCTGCGCGACCACCTTGTCCAGCTGGTCCTGCGTCGACGTGGCGGTGCTCACCGTCGGGTCCAACTGCAGGCCGATCGCGTTCAGCGCCTGCGCCGCCTGCGCCTGCGTCATGCCGGTCAGCGTCGGGACCTCAGCCTCCTGCGGACCGGTGGACACGTCGAGGGTCACCGTGGTGCCCTCGTCGGCCCTGGTCCCCGCGACGGGGATGCTGGTGATGACGCTGCCCGAGGCCACGGCATCGCTCGGCTTCGGCTGCGTCTGCACCCGGAAACCGAGATCCTGCAGCGCGTTCTGGGCGTCCTGCGCGGACTGGTTGGCGACGTTCGGGACCGTGACCTGTTCGGCCTTCGAGCCGGGCCCGAGCGACCACAGGAACGCGCCGACGATGCCGATCACCGCCAGCGCCGCCAGCGACAGCAGTACCGCGCGCACTGCCTTGCGGCTGCGCGGCTGGCCGTCCTCGGGCGCAGGCGCGGCCGCCTGAGCCACCGGCGGGGGCGAGACGGGGGGTGCGCCGTACCGGTTCGGCGCGTCCACCGCGCCGAGAATCGTGGTGCGGTCCTCGTCGTTCATCACCATCGGCGCGCCAGGACGCTGACCGCCGAGCACCCGCACCAGATCGGAGCGCATGTCGGCGGCGCTCTGGTACCGGTTGGCCGGGTTCTTGCTCATTGCCTTGAGGATCACCGAGTCGAGCTCGCGCGGCACGTTCGGGTTGACGCTCGACGGCAGGGCCGGGTCCTCCCGGACGTGCTGGTAGGCGACGGCCACCGGGGAATCGCCCTTGAACGGCGGCTCGCCGGTGAGGATCTCGAACAGCACACAGCCGAGCGAGTACACGTCCGAGCGTGCGTCGACCTGCTCCCCACGCGCCTGCTCGGGCGAGAGGTACTGCGCCGTGCCGATCACCGCGGAGGTCTGCGTCATCGGGCTGGAGGCATCGGAGATCGCGCGGGCGATACCGAAGTCCATCACCTTCACCGCGCCCGCGCGGTTGATCATGATGTTCGCCGGCTTGATGTCGCGGTGCACGATCCCGTTGCGATGGCTGAAATCGAGCGCCGCACAGACGTCGGCGATGACCTCCATCGCGCGCCGGGCCTGCATGGGGCCCTCGGTGCGGACGATGTCGCGCAGCGTGTCGCCGTCGACGTACTCCATCACGATGTACGGCAACGGACCGCCGTCGGTCTCGGCCTCGCCGGTGTCGTAGACGGCCACGATGGCCGGATGGTTCAGGGCCGCCGCGTTCTGCGCCTCGCGGCGGAACCGGAGGTAGAACGTGGGGTCGCGGGCGAGGTCGGCGCGCAGCACCTTGATCGCGACATCCCGGCTCAGGCGCATGTCGCGTGCGAGGTGCACCTCGGACATGCCACCGAAGCCGAGGATCTCGCCCAGCTCGTAGCGGGAGGAGAGCTTGCGGGGTGTGGTCATGGCTGTCCTTGCGGGGCCGGTTCGAGGACGTCCGGCGTGGTCGTGGCGGTGGTCGTGCGGGGCGCGGTCGTGGTCGTGGTGGTCGGTTCCGTCGTGGTGGTCGTCGGCTCCGTGGTGGTCGTCGTCGTGGTGGTGGTCGTGGTCGGTTCCGTCGTGGTGGTCGTCGGTTCCGTGGTGTCGGTCGTCGTCTCTTCCGTCGTCGTTGTCACCGGCGGACGGGTGGTGGTGGTGACCACCGGCCGCGTCGTGGTCACCCGCGGCGGCGTCGGACTACTCGGCGCTCCGCCACCGCCGGACAGGAGGATCCACATGGAGATCAGCAGGGCCGCGAGCAGCAGTCCGCCGCCGCCCCACGCCAGGATCTTCTGTCCCTTGGTCATGCCCGTCGCCACCGCCGGCACCGACCCGGAATCGGGGCCAGCATATTCGCGCTGGGACGTCGGCAACATCTGGGTCCCGACGACGGGCGGCACCGCCCCCGTTCCAGGCCGCGGCGGCAGGCCCGCCCCTGGCAGCGGCGGCCGCGCACCCGACCTGACCACGGCGACCGCGTCGGCGAACTCGCCGCCGCTGCCGTACCGCGCGGCCGGGTCCTTGGCCATCGTGATGTCGATCAGCTCGCGCACGTTCGGTGGCAGATCCGCAGGCAGCGGGCTCGGCACCTCCTGAACGTGCTTCATCGCCACCGTCAGCGCGCCGTCGCCGATGAACGGGCGGCGGCCGGCGAGGGCCTCGTAGCCGACCACGCCCAACGAGTACACGTCGCTGGCAGGCGAGGCGTCCTGTCCGAGTGCCTGTTCGGGCGCGATGTACTGGGCGGTGCCCATCACCATGCCGGTCCTGGTCACCGGGGAGGCCTCGACGGCCTTCGCGATGCCGAAGTCGGTGATCTTCACCTGGCCGGCCGGGGTGATCAGGATGTTGCCGGGCTTGACGTCGCGGTGCACCACGCCCGCCTCGTGCGCCACCTGCAGGGCGCGGCCGGTCTGCTCGAGCATGTCGAGCGCGTGCGGCAGCGCCAGCCGGCCGACACGCCCCAGCACCGCGTTCAGCGGCTCTCCGTTGACCAGCTCCATCACCAGGTACGCGGTGGACTGGCCGACGCTGTCGAGGGTCTCGCCGTAGTCGTAGATCCCCGCGATGCCGGGGTGGTTGAGCTGGGCGGTGGTGCGGGCCTCCGTGCGGAAGCGCTCCAGGAACTCGGGGTCCGCGGAGTACTCCGACTTGAGGACCTTGACCGCGACTCGGCGGTGCAGGCGGTTGTCGGTGCCCTCCCAGACCTGGCCCATGCCGCCGGTGGCGATCAGCCGCTGCAGCCGGTACCGGTTCGCGATCACCGCGCCGTTGTTCAGACTCATCACTCAGCCCCCCTGCCGCAGTCCGGCTTCGATGACGGCCCGCCCGATCGGTGCCGCGACCGAGCCTCCGGTCGCGGCCAGGGCGCGGTCGCCGCCGTTCTCCACGAGCACGGCGATCGCGATCTCCGGGTTCGCAGCGGGGGCGAACCCGATGTACCAGGCGTGCGGTGGGGTGTTGCGGGGATCGCTGCCGTGCTCGGCGGTTCCGGTCTTGGACGCGATCTGGACGCCGGGGATCTTGTTGCCGCCGCCGGTGTTGTTCTCCGAGCCGATCATCAGGTCGGTGAGCGTCGCCGCCACCTGCGGGGACACCGCCTGACCCAGCGACTCGGGGTGCGTCGTTGCCAGGTTCGACAGGTCGGGACTCTGCAACTGGGCCACCACGTGCGGCTGCATCCGGACCCCGCCGTTCGCGACGGTCGCGGCGATCACGGCGTTCTCCAGCGGCGTCAGCGCGACGTCGCGCTGGCCGATGCTGGACTGCCCGAGCGCGGCGTCGTCGGGAATCGACCCGACGGTGCCGTCCGCGACCGGCATCGGGATGCCGGGCGAATCGGGCTGGATGCCGAACCCGGCGGCCTCCTCCTTGAGGGCGTCGGCGCCGGTCCGGATGCCGAGCTCGACGAACGCCGTGTTGCAGGACCTGGCGAAGGCCTCCCGCAGCGAGGCGGTCGGACCGCTGCCGCAGGTGCTGCCGTTGTAGTTCTCCAGCGTGGTGTTGGTGCCGGGCAGCGTGATGTTCGGCGCCGCGGTCAGCTGCTCCTCCGGGTTTGCCCCATTGCTCAGCGCGGCGGCGGTGACCACCACCTTGAACGTGGAGCCGGGCGGATAGGTCTGCGAGATGGCCCGGTTGAGCAGCGGCTTGTCCTCGTCCTCGTTCAGCGCCTCCCAGGCCTGGGTGCTGACGGCGCCGTCGTGGCTGGCCAGCAGGTTCGGGTCGTAGCTGGGTGTGCTCACCATCGCAAGCACCTCGCCGGTGCTGGGCTTGATCGCGACCACCGAGCCGGTGTAGCCCTTCGCGGTCAGCTGGTCGTACGCCACCTGCTGGACGACCGGGTCGAGGGTGGTGACCACGTTGCCGCCGCGCGGGTCGCGCCCGGAGACCAGGTCGAAGAACCGGCGCCCGAACAGTCGGTTGTCGGAGCCGTTGAGCACCTGGTCCTCGGTGCGCTCGAGTCCCGTGCTGCCGTAGAGCATCGAGTAGAAGCCGGTGACCGGCGCGTTCGCGAACGGGCTCGACGGCGCCGCCGGGTTCGGCGGATACGTGCGCAGGTACTTGTACCGGTCGTCGGTGGGGATGGACGCGGCCAGCACCTGACCGCCCGCCGAGATCTGTCCGCGCTGACGCGAGTACTCGTCGAGCAGGATCCGGGAGTTCCGCGGGTCGGTGCGCAGGTCGTCGGCTTTGATGACCTGCACGTACGTGGCGTTGGCCAGGAGTGCCACCACCATCACCATGACCGCCATCGCGACGCGGCGCAGGGGCGTGTTCATGGGCGCCTCAGCATTTCGGTCGGTGCGTCCGCGATGGGAGCGGGTCCCTTCTTCGTGGGCTTCGGCGGGGTCCGCGCGGAGTCGGAGATCTTGATGAGCAGCGCCAGCAGCAGGTAGTTCGCCAGCAGGGAGGAGCCGCCGTACGACATGTACGGGGTGGTCAGGCCGGTCAGCGGGATCAGCTTGGTCACACCGCCGACGACCACGAAGACCTGGATCGCCACGGTGAACGAGAGCCCGGCGGCGAGCAGCTTGCCGAAGCTGTCACGCACCGCCAGCGCGGTCCGCAGTCCGCGGATGACGAAGATCAGGAACAGCATCAGCACGGCGGCAAGGCCGATCAGCCCGAGCTCCTCGCCGATCGTGGCGACGATGAAGTCGGTCTTCGCGAACGGGACCTGGGACGGGCGCCCGCTGCCGAGGCCGGTGCCTGCGAGGCCGCCGGTTGCGAGCCCGAACAGCGACTGCGAGATCTGATACCCGGTGTTGTTGTAGTCGCCCAGCGGGTCGAGCCAGGTGTTCACCCGGACCCGAACGTGGCCGAAGAGCTGATAGGCGAACACGAACCCGAGCGCGAGCAGCCCACCGCCGATCAGCAGCCAACCGACCCGTTCCGTGGCGATGTAGAGCATCACCAGCACGGTGCCGAACAGCAGCAGCGAGGTGCCCAGGTCCTTCTCGAGCACCAGGACGCCGATCGAGACGACCCAGGCGACGAGAATGGGCCCGAGGTCACGGGCGCGCGGCAGGTCCATGCCCAAGAAATGCCTACCCGCCGTGGTGAACAGCTCGCGCTTGGATACCAGGACGGAGGCGAAGAAGATGATCAGCAGGATCTTGGCGAATTCTCCCGGCTGAATGCTGAAGAACGGCAGCTTGATCCAGATCTTCGCGCCGTTCACCTCGGACATCGACGAGGGCAGCACAGCGGGGAGTGCGAGCAGCACCAGGCCGGCCAGGCCGAGGGTGTAGCTGTAGCGCGCCAGCAGTCGGTAGTCCTCCAGGAACACCAGCACCGCGATGAAGCCGGCGATCGCGAGCGCGGTCCACAGCACCTGCTGATTGGCGTCGGGGGAGGGGATCTCCCACCCGAAGGAGGCCGCGGTCGCGGCGTCGGCGAGGTCGAGTCGGTGGATGAGCACCAGTCCGAGACCGTTGAGCAGCGCGACGATCGGCAGCAGCAAGGGGTCGGCGTGCGGTGCGAACCTGCGCACCGCGAGGTGGGCGATGACGAACAGGACGGCGTAGGCGAGCGCGTACTTGGCCAGGTCGAGGGTGATCTTCTGCTCCTGGCTCGCCTCCACCAGGATGAGCGACAGGGTGGTGATCGCGATGGCACAGCAGATCAGCAGCAGTTCGACGTTGCGTCGGTTCGATTGCACGGGTGCGGGCGCGAACCCTCCGGCCGGACTCGGGAAGGAGGGCCCCGACGGTGCCGCGGAGACAGACATCAGCGGCCGGTCCTGCAGTTCTGCCCGGGCACCTGTGCCTGAGCCAACTCGGAGGGGCTGATCGGCGGTGTCGCGGTGGCGCTTGGCGTCGGCGGCGCCGCGGGGGGCGGCGGTTGGGTGGTCGGCGTGGCCGGGGTGCCGGGCGCGGCGGGTGCACCGGTCGCCGGGGGAGCGGGGGGCGTGGCGGTGACGGTCTGGCACACCGGGAGCAGGTCGGCGGTGGCCAGACGGCTCATCTGCCGCTTGGCGTCGTCGAGGCTCCCCGACGGCAGGCCTGCCCGCACCTGTTCACGGGCCGAGGGCTGCAGGTCGTCCACCATCAGCAGGGTGCAGTTCGTCGGTTCGGCGTCCGGGGTCACCAGGCTCAGCGAGCCGCTGTTGGTGATGCACCCGACGAGGTTTTCCTCCTGCAGCGAGTACCCGAACACGGAACCGGGGACGCCGCGCAGCACGGTCACCCGGCTGTCGTCCGCACCCACGTAGTAGTTGCTGCGGATCAGGCTGCGCCCGACCACGAGTCCCACGACCACGACGGCGATCAGCCCCAGTCCCAACAGGATCCAGGTCAGTCGTCGCTTCGGCTTGGCGGCGTCGGTGTCGACAGGGCCGGTCACCCGGCGCGGGGTCGCCCGCGGCGGGCGCATGGCGGCGGCCCGTCCGGCGGCGGTGTCCGGCGGCGGGGAGTCGTCCTCGTCCTCGTGGGACGCGGCGCCCGCAACGATGGGATGGCTCTGGCCGTAGTCGAGGTCGATGACGTCGGCGACGACCACCGTGACGTTGTCCGGTCCGCCGCTGCGCAGCGCCAGTTCGATCAGCCGGTCGGCGGACTCGCCGGGCTCCCCCTCACCGAGCACCTCCGAGATGGTCTCGTCGCTGACGACATCGGAGAGTCCGTCGGAGCACAGCAGGTACCGGTCGCCCGCGCGGGCCTCCCTGACCGTGAGCGTCGGCTCGATCTCGTTGCCGGTCAGCGCCCGCATGATCAGGGAACGCTGCGGGTGGGTGTGTGCCTGCTCGGCGGTGATCCGTCCCTCGTCGACGAGGGACTGGACGAAGGTGTCGTCGCGGGTGATCTGGGTGAGCACGCCGTCGCGCAGCAGGTAGGCGCGCGAGTCGCCGATGTGCACCAGGCCGAGCTTGCTGCCCGCGAACAGGATCGCGGTCAGGGTGGTGCCCATGCCGTCGAGTTCGGGCTCCTCCTCGACCTGATCGGCGATGGCGGCGTTGCCCGCGCGGGTGGCGGCCTCGAGCTTGCCCAGCAGGTCCTCGCCGGGTTCGTCGTCGTCGAGGTGCGCGAGGGCCGCGATCATCAGCTGGGAGGCGACCTCGCCCGCGGCGTGGCCGCCCATGCCGTCGGCGAGCGCGAGCAGACGGGCGCCCGCGTACACGGAATCTTCGTTGTTCGAGCGCACCAGGCCACGGTCGCTGCGCGCCGCGTAACGGAGGACGAGGGTCACGGGCGCAGCTCGATCACGGTCTTGCCCACGCGAACCGGGGTGCCGAGGGGGACCCGCACCGCGGTGGTCACCTTCGCCCGGTCCAGGTAGGTGCCGTTGGTCGATCCGAGATCCTCCACGTACCAGTCGGTTCCGCGCTGGGAGAGTCGGGCGTGCCGGGTGGAGGCGTAGTCGTCGGTGAGCACGAGGGTGGAATCGTCGGCCCGGCCGATCAGGACGGGCTGCGAGCTGAGCGTGATGCGGGTGCCAGCCAGCGCGCCCTGCGTGACGATGAGGAACTTGGCCACCTTCGGCTTGCCGAACGAGGGCAGCACCGAGGAGCTACGCGAATACCGGGGCGGCACACGCACACCCGAGGCGGCGTAGACGTCACTGCGCAGGGTCCGGAGCACGCCCCAGACGAACAGCCACAGCAACAGCAGGAAGCCCGCCCTGGTCAACTGCAGGATGAGTCCCTGCACGGCGGTCCACCTCCTCATTCGTGGCGATCGGGTGGTCCCGAACTCCGGCATTTTATAGGCAGCATCCTATGGCGATGCGGCCTGTGTCGATCGCGATATGGGTGCGCAACCACCATACGGAATCCGAAGAGGCTTCCGCTGGTTCGGTTGTTTCCGCCGTGGCGGGTCAGAGGATACGGACCAGGATCTCGGAGTTTCCCGCGCGGATGACATCGCCGTCGGCGAGCTGCCAATCCTGAACCGGGGCGCCGTTCACGGTGGTGCCGTTGGTCGAGCCGAGATCCGAGAGCATCGCGACCTGGCCGTCCCAGCGGATCTCGATGTGCCGGCGCGAGACTCCGGTGTCGGGCAGCCGGAACTGGGCCTCCTGCCCGCGGCCGATCACGTTGCGGCCCTCGCGGAGCTGGAAGTTGCGGCCGCTGCCGTCCTCGAGCTGCAGGGTGACCGTGAAGGTGCGGTCGGCATCGAAGCCCGAGTACGCGCCCGCGCCGTACGGCTGCTGGTCGTAGGCCGGGTAGTCCTGGCCGTACGAGCCCTGCTGGTAGTCGTAGTTCTGCGGGGCCTGAGGGGCCTGCTGCGCCGGGTAGCCGGAGCCCTGCTGCTGCGGCGGGTAGGCGGGGGCCTGCGGCGGGTAGGCCGGCGCGCCCTGCTGGTAGCCGCCCTGCGGTGCGTAGGGATCGTTGGCGGGCTGGGCGTACGGGTCGTTGCCGCCCTGCTGCGCGTAGGGATCGGCTGCGCCCTGTGCGTAGGGATCGTTGGCGGGCTGGGCGTACGGGTCGTTGCCGCCCTGCGCGTACGGATCCTGGTAGCCGCCGCCGTAGGGGCGCTCGTAGCCGTTGCGTGGCTGCTCGCTCGCGTAGCCGTTGTTGCGCGGCTGCTCGCTGGGGTAGCTGTTGCCGTTGGCGTAGCTGTTCGAGGCGTAGGCCGGCTGGTATTCGGGCCGGCCCTCGTTGTCCGCGGGCTCGCGGTTGGCGTCGTAGCCTGAGTTCTGCGTCATGGGGCCAGCTCCTGGGTTCGGATGAGCGGAGGGTCGAGGTAGCGGGACTGCGTGCACTTCCGGGCCGGGGCTACGAGCCGGTGGCCGCCCCGCATCGGGGTCCACCGTCCCGCTGGTCCGGAACTGGCCCGTGTGCAACGCCGGGCTCGGTTCGAACCGCACGGTGATGGGGCCATAGGTCTGCCATCCCTGGTCGCGGATGAAGCCCTCAAGGTGTCGGGCGAAGGCCTTGACTGTCAAGTCCCGGTCCGTCGCCAGTTCGTCGTGATCGGATTCGTTGATGGTGATCACGTACATGTTGGGGGCGAGCAGGTGTCCGCCATCGAGGTGCTGAACCCGGTCGGTGGCCTCCTGCTGGAGCGCGGATTCCACCTCTTGGGGCATGACGCCGCCTCCGAAGACTCGGGCGAAGGCATCCCCGACGGCGCCCTGCAGCTTGCGCTCGAATCGCTGGACGATCCCCATCGTGGCTCCTCTCCGGTCCCGGTGGCGTGTCGCGGCCTCGATGCCGCCCCTGCATGATATCTACCTTTGCCGGATGCCGGTGTGGGTGATCGCTTCCTTCGCAGGTCGGGGGGGCGAATCGTCATTCCCGGCCGGCGCGTGTTAATGTTTCCGGCGTCGCTCGGGCGAGTGGCGGAATGGCAGACGCGCTGGCTTCAGGTGCCAGTGTCCTTCGGGACGTGGGGGTTCAAGTCCCCCTTCGCCCACCACGAGCAGTTCCATGAACTGCCGAGAACGAGGTCACGAACTCGAAAGAGCTCGTGGCCTCGTTTTCGTTTCGGTGGGTGGCTCGAACCCGGAATGCGTCGGTGATCACGCCAAGTCGTGGCCCGGCGGCTACTGGCTGCGGCTGAAGCGCTCCTGGAGTTGAGGATCCTGCTCCCACCACAATGCCTGCGCGGGAGTCGAGGCGACGGGGGCTGGATCCGCGATACCGACTGTGGCTTCAGCCGGGTTGGGGCGCTGTTCGGCGGCGTCGAGTTCGGCGTCGATCGCCGCCGTGTTGGCGCGATCGTCGAGTTTGAAGGCCCGCATCAGTGCGAAGAGGAACGGAATTCCGACGACGTCGCCGAGCAGCCACAGGATCCCGGCGCCGATGGTCTGGTCGGTTTGCTGGTCGGGACCCCAGGATCGGGCGAATTGTTGGTAGTACTCGGCGGCGATGTCCGGGCCCAGCCAGATCACGATCCCGAGCAACCCGTCACCGATGGTCTCGAAGATCGTGATGGTCAGGGAGACCAGTTGGGAGTGCCGGCGAGGTACCGGATCGACCTGCAGACGCGAGTAGAAGTACCCGAATCCGACCACCACCAACACGAGTCGAGTGAGCTGATCGATCCACTGATGCTCGAGAACGGCCGGGTACCAGCCGGTGAGGTACAACAGCCATGGCGTGGCGAGCATCGCCATCGAAGTCGTCGCGGGGTGAGCGAGGACCCTGGCGGCGCGGCTGGACAGCGTTGCGTCCACCCGCCTGCGGCCCGCGGAACCGACGGCATCGCGCAGCACAGTGACGGGTTTGCCGAGCGCCAACCCGAACGGCACGACGAACAGCAGGATCACGACCTGTAGGGCGCGGACCCAGAAGAGCGTGTCGGCGTAGACGCCGACGAAGCTGGTCGCGGCGAACGCCCACATTGCGCACCCCAGCACCAGGAAGTACGAGCTACGGACCCGGCCGACCCCGCCGCCGCGGCGCTCCGCGATCGTGTTCGCCCGCCAGTACCCGAACCCGAGGCCGGCGGTGAGTGTCAGCGTCAGGACATCCCATTGCCACGAAAACAGGGCAGTCGAAAGTGTCAGTGGGGTCTCGACAAAGGACATTCCACATTGTGCCTGACCGGCAAGTACTCGTTCTTGACCAGTACATTTCGCTCAATCCCGGTCTGGTGGACCGCTATCGGGCCATGTGACCGGCCGGTTCTCGTGATGCGGTGTCGAGCGCAGCGATAGGGACTTGGTCCAGTGACCTCTACCACAGTGCGACCGGGTCACGATCCGGTCACGCTATGGTTACCGCAACACTGACCGCAGCTGACATGTTCGCTGCGGTCAGTAGTCATTTCAGGGCAGTTTCGCCATCACCCGAGCTTCGTCGCCAGGCCGATCGCGACATCCCTCAGCGGCGTCAGCCGGGTCGTGGTCGCCACCTTCCCCATGGTCCTCGAGGCGCGCACCAGCGCACGGGTGGGCCGCCGACGGCGCCGGTCGTAGCGGCGCAACGCCTCGGGCACGTCCGCGCTCTCGGTCAGCGCCTCGCCGAGGGCCACCGCGTCGATCATCGCCTCGCACGCTCCGCGGCCCAGGTTCGGTGCCATCGCGTGTGCCGCATCGCCGATCAGGGCCACGTTGCCCCGTACGTACGACGGCAGCGCCGGGCTCTCGTAGAGGTCGTGGTGGAGCAGCGCGGCGGGGTCGAGCCGATCGAGTACCGCCCGGACCTCGGCATGCCAGCTGCCGAACCGATCCCGCAGGAAGGCGGCGCCGCCGTCGGAGTTGTCTGGTCGTTCCGCAGGCTCCACTCCCGCGATGTCCGGTTTCATGCGGACCGCCGCGAAGAAGTTCGTCAGGCCACCGTCGCGCGGGCTGATCCCGAAGAGCGCGCCGTCGCCCCAGGTCTCGGCGGAGTTGTCGGCGGTGCCGGACACCCAGCCCCGCCAGGCAGTCATGCCGAGCGGGCGGGGGCGGTAACGCTCGCCGAACACCGCGTCCCGGATCCGGCTGTTGATGCCGTCCGCGGCGATCACGACGTCGGCCCCGTCGCCGCACCGGTCCCCGGTCGTGTCGTAACGCAGCACTCCCGGACCGAGGGGAGCGGCCAGGGTGGTCAGCAGCGCGGGTCGCGACAGCAGGCTGGTGGACCCGCCCCGCACCGTGACGCGGGCGATGGCGGTGCCGTCCGGGCGCAGCAGCGCACCGGACGACTGCGATACGCTGAGCTCTCGGACCCGGTCGCCGAGTCCGATCGCGTCGAGGGCGGCGAGCGCCTGCGGCCACAGGCCGAGGGCGGTGCCGGTGTCGGGAAGCGCGTCGGCGCGCTCGTGCACCCGAACCTCCCATCCGGCCCGGATCAGGTAGTTCGCGGCGGTGAGGCCGCCGATGCCGCCGCCGACGACGGTTGCTGTTCCCCTCATGTCTCACACGCTACTACGGATGTAGTGCCGATACTACTGTTGTAGTGTCGCGGCATGTCCGGTAAGCGTGAGCGCGTCCTCGACGCCGCCATCGAGGTGCTCGGCACGCGTGGCCTGCGGGCGCTCACCCACCGGGCCGTGGACGAGGTCGCCTGCATCCCGCAGGGCTCCACCTCGAACTACTTCCGGACCAGGGAATCGCTGCTGGAGGCGGTCATGCTCCGGCTCGTCGAGCGGGATCGCGAGGACTGGCGCGCGCTCGCGGCGGTGCCCCAGCCGGCCTCGGTGGACGAGTTCGTCGCCGGGATGACCGCGTTCGTCCGGTCGGCGACGGGATCGGACCGGGTTCGGACCGCCGCTCGGTACGCGCTGTTCGTCGCCGCGGTGTCGGAACCGGGGCTGGCCACTCCGCTCGGCAGGGCCAGGGGCGAACTCCTCACCTGGGCGACGGGCCTGCTCGCGGGGCTGGGGGTGGCCGAGCCGGAGCGGGGGTGCCGAATCCTGTCGGACTACCTCGACGGCGTGATTCTGCATCAGTTATCAACGCCCGCAGCACAATTCGATCCCGCGGGCGAGATCGAGGCGGTCACCCGTGCACTGCTCGGGGCGGATTCCGGCCGCGGGTGAGGGCCGGGGATTCCCGACCTATGCACTGGTCAGGCGGCCAAAAAGGCTAACCTAAGTTGGCGCTCCACGGGGGTGCTGAATTATCGTGTTCGGAACATGCTGGACACACAACCGTCCAGATAGTCACTCAGCCACGTCGGCGGAGGCGGGGACACATCCCGATCACCGTCTGTCGCCGCTGCTGAATGGGCGCGCCGGCCCAGTGTTGCGTCGGCGCTTTGTTTGCCACGTGATGGCCATCAGCGTTGCTGGTCGTCTGTGCATCTGACGCACACGAAGGCTAGGTATGAAGCAATTTCCAGGCCACAGGTCTCCCGGACCCCAGGGCCTCTATGACCCCGCGAACGAGCACGACGCCTGTGGTGTCGCGTTCGTCGTCGACATGCACGGGCGCCGCAGCCGCGACATCGTCGACAAGGCCATCACCGCGCTGGTGAACCTCGAACACCGTGGTGCGGCCGGTTCCGAGCCGAACACCGGCGACGGCGCGGGCATCATGCTGCAGGTCCCGGACTCGTTCCTGCGCGCGGTCGTCGACTTCGACCTGCCCGCCGAGGGTGCCTACGCGACCGGTATCGGGTTCCTCCCGCAGGATGCCGCGGCCGCCGACGAGGCCGCCGCGGGCGTCGAGAAGATCGCCGCGGAGGAGGGCCTGACGGTCCTCGGCTGGCGTGCGGTCCCCACCGACGACTCCTCGCTGGGTGCGATGGCGCGCGACGCGATGCCCACGTTCCGGCAGGTCTTCGTCGCGGCGGCCGACGTGTCGGTCACCGGCATGGCACTGGAGCGTCGTGCCTACGTGGTCCGCAAGCGGGTCGAGCACGAGCTCGGCGACGGCGGGGCAGGCGAGGACGGCCCCGGCCGCGAGTCGGTGTACTTCCCGAGCCTGTCCGGCCAGACCATCGTCTACAAGGGCATGCTCACCACGCCGCAGCTCAAGAGCTTCTACCTGGACCTCCAGGACGAGCGGATGGAGTCGGCGCTCGGCCTCGTGCACTCGCGCTTCTCCACCAACACCTTCCCGTCGTGGCCGCTGGCGCACCCGTTCCGGCGCGTCGCGCACAACGGTGAGATCAACACCGTCACCGGCAACGAGAATTGGATGCGCGCTCGCGAGTCGCTCATCCAGTCCGACGTGTTCGGTGCGGGCGCACTCGAGAAGATCTTCCCGATCTGTACCCCGGGTGCCAGCGACACCGCGCGCTTCGACGAGGTGCTCGAGATGCTGCACCTCGGTGGCCGCAGCCTCCCGCACTCCGTGCTGATGATGATCCCCGAGGCGTGGGAGCGGCACGAGAGCATGGACCCGGCCCGCCGGGCGTTCTACGAGTACCACTCCACGCTGATGGAGCCCTGGGACGGACCCGCCTCGGTGTGCTTCACCGACGGCACCGTCATCGGCGCCGTGCTCGACCGCAACGGTCTGCGCCCGAGCCGCATCTGGGTGACCGACGACGGACTCGTCGTGATGGCCTCCGAGGTCGGCGTCCTCGACATCGATCCCGCCAAGGTGATCAGGAAGGTCCGCCTGCAGCCCGGCCGGATGTTCCTGGTCGACACCGCGCAGGGCCGGATCATCAGCGACGACGAGATCAAGTCGGAGCTGGCGGCCGAGCACCCCTACCAGGAGTGGCTCGACGCCGGGCTCGTGCACATGGCCGACCTGCCCGAGCGCGATCACGTGCACATGAACCACGACCGGGTGCTGATCCGTCAGCAGATGTTCGGGTACACCAACGAGGAACTGAACGTCCTCATCGCGCCGATGGCCAAGACCGGTGGTGAGGCGCTCGGTTCGATGGGCACCGACACCCCGATCGCGGTCCTGTCGGCCCGTCCGCGACTGCTGTTCGACTACTTCTCGCAGCTGTTCGCACAGGTGACCAACCCGCCGCTGGACGCGATCCGCGAAGAGGTCGTCACCAGCCTCGGCGGCAGCATGGGACCGGAGGGCGACCTGCTCCACCCGGGCCCGGCGTCCTGCCGCCTGCTGGCGCTGCCGCAGCCGATCCTGAACAACGACGACCTCGCCAAGCTGGTCCACGTCAACGACGACGGTGACTTCCCCGGCCTGCGTTCGGTGGTCGTGCCCGGCCTGTACCGGGTCGCCGACGGCGGCAAGGGCCTGCGCAAGGCGCTCGACGACATCCGCTTCCAGGTCTCGCAGGCGATCGCCGGCGGGGCCCGGATCATCGTGCTCTCCGACCGGAACTCGAACGAGACGTTCGCCCCGATCCCGTCGCTGCTGCTGACCTCGGCCGTGCATCACCACCTGGTCCGGGAGCGCTCGCGCACCAAGGTCGGACTGGTCATCGAGACCGGTGACGCCCGCGAGGTGCACCACATGGCCACGCTCGTCGGCTTCGGTGCCGCGGCCATCAACCCGTACATGGCCTTCGAGACGATCGAGGACATGATCGAGGGCGGCGACCTCACCGGCATCGCCTTCGAGGACGCGGTCAAGAACTACATCAAGGCCGCGGGCAAGGGCGTGCTGAAGGTGATGTCCAAGATGGGCATCTCCACCCTCGCCTCCTACACCGGCGCGCAGCTGTTCCAGGTGATCGGCCTGTCGCAGGAGCTGGTGGACGAGTACTTCACCGGGCTGAACTCCAGCCTCGGCGGTATCGGCCTCGACGAGCTCGCCGCGGACATCTCGATCCGGCACGGGGCCGCGTACCTGAACCGTCCCGAGGAGCGCGCGCACCGCGAGCTCGAGGTGGGCGGCGAGTACCAGTGGCGCCGTGAGGGCGAGTACCACCTGTTCAACCCGGACACGGTGTTCAAGCTCCAGCACGCCACCAGGACCGGTCAGTACGAGATCTTCAAGGAGTACACCAAGCTCGTCGACGACCAGTCGGAGCGCCTGGCGTCCCTGCGTGGCCTGTTCAAGTTCAAGAGCGGTGTGCGCCAGCCGATCTCGATCGACGAGGTGGAGCCCGCCTCCGAGATCGTCAAGCGCTTCTCGACCGGTGCGATGAGCTACGGCTCCATCTCCGCCGAGGCGCACGAGACGCTGGCGATCGCGATGAACCGTCTCGGTGGTCGCTCCAACTCGGGTGAGGGCGGAGAGCATCCGTCGCGCTTCGAGGTGGAGGCCAACGGTGACTGGCGCCGGTCCGCGATCAAGCAGGTCGCGTCCGGCCGGTTCGGCGTGACGGCGCACTACCTCAGCAACTGCACCGACATCCAGATCAAGATGGCGCAGGGTGCCAAGCCCGGCGAGGGCGGCCAGCTGCCGCCGCACAAGGTGTACCCGTGGGTCGCCGAGGTGCGAGGGTCCACCCCTGGCGTCGGCCTCATCTCGCCGCCGCCGCACCACGACATCTACTCGATCGAGGATCTCGCGCAGCTGATCCACGACCTGAAGAACGCCAATCCCGCGGCTCGCATCCACGTCAAGCTGGTCTCCGAGATCGGTGTCGGCACCGTCGCCGCGGGCGTCTCGAAGGCGCACGCCGACGTGGTGCTGATCTCCGGGCACGACGGCGGCACCGGCGCAACCCCGCTGACCTCGGTCAAGCACGCGGGCGCGCCGTGGGAACTCGGCCTCGCCGAGACCCAGCAGACGCTGCTGCTCAACGGTCTTCGCGACCGCATCGTGGTGCAGGTCGACGGCCAGCTCAAGACGGGCCGCGACGTGATCATCGCCGCGCTGCTCGGCGGCGAGGAGTTCGGATTCGCCACCGCGCCGCTGGTGGTCTCCGGCTGCATCATGATGCGCGTGTGCCACCTCGACACCTGCCCCGTTGGTGTCGCGACCCAGAACCCGGTGCTGCGCAAGCGTTTCGCGGGCAAGCCCGAGTTCGTGGAGAACTTCTTCATGTTCATCGCCGAGGAGGTGCGTGAGCTCCTAGCCGAGCTCGGCTTCCGCACCATCAACGAGGCGGTCGGTCAGGTCGACGCGCTGGACACGACCGAGGCGCTCGAGCACTGGAAGGCATCCAAGCTCGACCTGTCGCCGATCCTGGCGAAGACCGAGTCGTCCTTCATGGATCAGGACCTGTACTGCACCGGTTCGCAGGACCACGGGCTCGAGAAGGCGCTCGACCAGCAGTTGATCGCACAGAGTCGTGCGGCCATCGACAGCGCTCAGCCGGTGAAGTTCGAGTCGAAGATCACCAACGTCAACCGGACGGTCGGCACCATGCTCGGCCACGAGGTGACCAAGGTGTACGGCGGTGCGGGCCTGCCCGAGGACACCATCGACATCACCTTCACCGGATCGGCGGGCAACAGCTTCGGCGCCTTCGTCCCGAAGGGCATGACGCTGCGGCTGTACGGCGACGCCAACGACTTCGTCGGCAAGGGACTCTCGGGTGGACGCATAGTGGTGCGCCCGCCGCTGCAGGCCGCCGACGGGTTCGTCGCCGAGGAGAACATCATCGCGGGCAACGTGATCCTGTTCGGTGCCACCGGCGGCGAGGCCCTGATCCGCGGCATCGCGGGTGAGCGTTTCGCGGTCAGGAACTCCGGCGCGACCGCGGTGGTCGAGGGCGTGGGCGACCACGGCTGCGAGTACATGACCGGTGGACGGGTGGTCGTGCTCGGCGCGACCGGACGCAACTTCGGTGCTGGCATGTCCGGCGGCGTCGCGTTCGTCTACAACCCGGAGAAGTCCTTCGAGAAGGACCTCAACACCGAACTGGTCGATCTCGAGGACCTCGAGCACGAGGACTTCGGCTGGCTGAAGGGTGCCATCGAACGGCACAGGGACGAGACCGGGTCCGAGGTTGCCGCGCGCATCCTCTCGGACTGGTCTCAGCAGGTGAATCACTTCGTGAAGGTGATGCCGCGCGACTACAAGAAGGTGCTCGTGGCGATCGACACCGCGAAGAAGAACGGAACTGACGTGGACGAGGCAATCATGGAGGCAGCTCGTGGGTGATCCAAGCGGCTTCCTCAAGCACACCTCGCGCGAACTGCCGGTTCGGCGGCCGGTGCCGCTGCGGCTGATGGACTGGAAGGAGGTGTACGAGGACTTCGATTCGAAGACCCTCCGCACCCAGGCCAGCCGATGCATGGACTGCGGTATCCCGTTCTGCCACAACGGTTGCCCGCTCGGGAATCTGATTCCCGAGTGGAACGACCTGGTGCACAAGGATCGCTGGCGCGACAGCATCGACCGTCTGCACGCGACCAACAACTTCCCGGAGTTCACCGGTCGGTTGTGCCCGGCGCCCTGTGAGGCGTCCTGCGTGCTCGGCATCAACCAGGATCCGGTCACCATCAAGCAGGTCGAGGTCGAGATCATCGATCGCGCCTTCGACGAGGGCTGGGTCAAGCCGGTGCGGCCGTCCAGCCTGACCGGCAAGAAGATCGCGGTCGTCGGATCCGGGCCTGCCGGCCTGGCCGCCGCGCAGCAGCTCACGCGGGCCGGTCACACCGTGACCGTGTTCGAGCGGGCGGACCGCATCGGTGGCCTGCTCCGCTACGGCATCCCCGAGTTCAAGATGGAGAAGCGCCACATCGACCGGCGCCTGGTCCAGATGGAGTCCGAGGGCACCATCTTCCGGCCGGGAGTCAATGTCGGCGTGGACATCTCGGCGGAGCAGCTGCGTGCGGACTTCGACGCGGTCGTGCTGGCCGGTGGCGCCACCGAGGCGCGCGACCTGCCGATCCCCGGCCGCGAGCTGGACGGCATCCATCAGGCGATGGAGTTCCTGCCGATCGCCAACCGCGTGCAGCTCGGCGATGCGGACGCACCGTCGATCACCGCCGAGGGCAAGAAGGTCGTCATCATCGGCGGCGGCGACACCGGCGCCGACTGCCTGGGCACCTCGCTGCGCCAGGGTGCGGAGCTCGTGCATCAGTTCGAGATCATGCCGCGCCCGCCGGAGGCCCGCGCGGACTCCACCCCGTGGCCGACGTACCCGCTCATGTACCGGGTCTCCTCGGCACACGAGGAGGGCGGCGAGCGGGTGTTCGCGGTGAACACCGAGCAGTTCTCCGGAGCGGACGGCAAGGTCACCGGACTCAAGGCCCACGAGGTCAAGATGGTCGGCGGTCGCTTCGAGAAGCAGGAGGGCACCGACTTCGAGCTCGAGGCCGACCTGGTGCTGCTGGCGATGGGCTTCGTCGGACCGGAGAAGCCGGGCCTGCTGACCGACCTGGGCGTCGACCTGAACGAGCGCGGCAACGTGACCCGTTCCGGCGAGTGGGCGACCAACGTGGACGGCGTGTTCGTGGCCGGCGACATGGGCCGCGGCCAGTCGCTCATCGTGTGGGCCATCGCGGAGGGTCGCGCCTGCGCGGCCGCCGTCGACAAGTTCCTCGAGGGCGAGACCTCGCTGCCCTCGCCGATCGTTCCCACGGCGGCACCGCAGCGATGATCACGGGCCGATAACGGCCTGTAACCGAACGGCAACCCGCCGTCCCGACCACTCGGGGCGGCGGGTTTCCTGCGTAAGGGGGGTTTCCGGCGCTGTCGGTCATATGGACGAATGTTCAGGAAATTGAGGACGTATCAGTTTGGTGACGGTTAGGCTTCGGCCGATTCTGTGATGTGAGTCACGCCACTGCAACCCACTCGGGTGGGCCGTTCAGGAGGTAACCGTGCTCTTGTCCATGACCCGTCGCCTTGCGACACCCCTCATAGCGGCCGGCGCCGCGATGACACTGATGCTCGGCGGTGCGGCCACCGCCGCCGCGCAGGAGACACCCCCGCCGCCCGCGTCGTCGGGCGATAAGACGGCCGACAACCTGCGCTGGAACCTCAGCCTGACCGCCGTGAACGGGACCGCGGTCAACCCCGCCACGCCGGGTGTCAACGTCGTCCACCCGGGCGACACCGTGACCTACACCGCCAAGATCTGGAAGACCGCAGGCATCGGCCGGTACATGACCGCGATCCGGCAGATCCAGCCCGCGGGCTTCCAGTACCTCTCGCACACGATCAGCAAGCAGTCGAACGTCACCAACGAGGGCGCCGCGGGCGTCAAGGCGACGTGCACCGGCGGCGGCTGCAACTCGGTGCCGATCCTGGGCACCAAGGGCTACCTGGACAACGTGAACTTCGACGTCACCTACCAGATCCCCACGACCCAGGCCTTCGGCGACTACAACGCGGGCTTCGTGTTCGACGTCTATGCGTTCAGCACGCAGTCGGGCGCCAACCCCGCAGGCGCGTGGGTGCGCGTCGTCGACCCCGCCGTGAACACCACCACGGACCTGCAGGTCCCCGCCACCGCCAAGACCGGCACCCCGGTCGACCTCACCGCGAACGTCGGGCCCGCCAACGCGGTCGGCACCGTGCAGTTCAAGGACGGTGCCGCGAACATCGGCGGCCCCGTCGGCGTGGCCAACGGCAACGCGACCCTGTCGCACACCTTCGACGCGGTCGGCGCGCACAACATCTCCGCCGTGTTCACCGCAGGTCCCGGCTTCCACGACTCGACCTCCGGGGTGAAGACGGTCGACGTCACCGCCGACACCACGACCGCGATCCAGGTCCAGGCCACCGCGCTGGTCGGCGACGACGTCCAGGTCACCGCGACGGTCACCCCCGCGACCGCAGCAGGCACCGTCCAGTTCAAGGACGGTGAGACCAACGTCGGAGAACCGGTCCCCGTGGTCAACGGCACTGCCTCGATCACCCGCAAGTTCGACGAGGCGGGCACCCACAGCTTCGTCGGCGTCTTCACCGGCACCGCCGGCTACACCGACTCGGTGTCCCCGCCGGCCGAGCTGGTCGTCAAGGATGCCGACTGGGGCACCACCACCACCGTGCTCGAGCCGGTCACCGCGGTCGTCGGTACCTCGGTGAACCTGTCGGCCACCGTGCACCCGATCCCGACCGGCGGCACCGTCAAGTTCCTGGTCAACGGCACGGAGGTGGGCACCGCACCGGTGGGCACCGGTGACGGCGTCGCGATCCTGCCGCACACCTTCGGCGCCGCCGGCACCGCCAACGTGGTCGCCGAGTTCACGGGGACCACCGGCTTCACCGGATCCACCTCGAGCGGCTTCACCGTCACCGTGAACGAGCCGGACACCCGTGAGGCCACCACCACGGCCCTCGCGGTCACCGGCAACGCGGCCGTCGGACAGGCCATGCAGTTCAAGGCGACGGTCGCGCCCGCGGGTGCCAACGGCACCGTGCAGTTCAAGGTCGGCACCACCCCGATCGGTGGCCCGGTGGCCGTCGTCAACGGCGTGGCCACGCTGTCGCACACCTTCGCGGAGGAGGGCACCTTCGGCGTCACCGCCAGCTTCATCGGGGGCGCCGGGTTCAAGGACTCGGTGTCCGGGCCGTCCGTGGTGAACGTCGCGGCCGCAGGCACCCCCGGTGGCACCGGCAGCCTCGACACGGGATCACTGTCCAGCCTGTTCGGTAGCTAGCCGACCACCCCACGACCGGCCCGGGGCGTGCCGCGTGCACGTCCCGGGCCCGGGTGGGATCCAGACTTTCCCTATCTCAGGAGAATTCATGCAGAACAAGAGAATTCGGCGGATAGCGACTCCGATCACCGCGGCGGCTGTCGTCGGGATCACCGTGTTCGGTGGCATGCCTGCCCAGGCCGCCCCGATCACCACCAACTTCACGGCCGCCTGCCTGGCGACCCCGTCGGCCGTCGCCGGGCCGACCGTGCAGGCGCAGCCGTCGTCGGTGACCATCGATGCCCCCGCGACGGTCGATGCCGGCCAGGAGTACGAGGTCACCATCGCGCCGCCGCCCATCACCTACCCCAACTCGGTGTCGGGGGCGAGCGTGCAGAACGTCTCGCGGATCAAGATCGACGTCGACGTGCCGCAGAACGCGGAGTTCCTCGGCGCGGACATCGTGCCGGGCACCAGCTCCGGACTCAGCGGTGTCGCACCTAATGTGCTGCGGGTCAACGAGAACGGCAACGTGGACCCGAACGGGACGGTCATTCGTCTCTCGGGCAACAACGCAGTCATCGGAAACGGTCCCAACTCCAGCAAGAACGCCGAGGGTGGCATCGTCGCGAAGGCGGTGTCCGGCGCGAACACCACATTCCAACTGCCCCAGGTCAAGGCTCGGTTGCGGGCGGGCGCCTCCGGAAACGTCGAGATCAAGCTGCGCACCGGGGGTGACGCGGGGAAGTGGGCCAACGACAAGAACTTCCTGACATTCCTGCCGAAGGCGACGCTGATCATCACCGCATGGGCCCCGACCCAGTGCAGCCCGCGTGACGGTGAGAGTGCGCCCCTCAACGGGGGTGCGGGCCCGCTGGCGACGACCAGCATCACCGAGGCGGACAAGGCCACCACCACCACCCTCGCCGGCCCTGGCACTGCCAAGAACGGCACCCCGGTCACCCTGACCGCCAACGTCGCACCGTCGGCGAGCGGCGGCACCGTGCAGTTCAAGGACGGTGACGCCCCGATCGGCGCCCCGATCGGGCTGGCAGGCGGCAACGCGGCCCTCACGACGACGTTCACCACCGACGGCGACCACCCGATCACCGCGGTCTACTCCGGCGCGCCCGGATTCGTGGGATCCACCTCGGCGGCAAAGATCGTGAAGGTCACCACCGAAGCGCCGCCGGAAACGGCGACCACCACCACGGTCGAGGCCCCGGCCAACGCCAAGGTCGGCCAGGACGTGAATCTCACGGCGCGGGTCACCCCCGAGGGGACCGGCGGAACGGTGAACTTCATCGTCGACGGCGGGGCCCCGGTGACCGGCATGGTCGGCACCGACGGCATTGCCGTTGCCCCGTACACCTTCACCACGACCGGAACCCACAAGGTGGTCGCGAAGTTCAGCGGCGCACAGGGTTTCGCGCCGTCGACCTCGCTCGCCTTCCCGGTGAGCGTCACGACGCCCGCGCCCGCGGACGTGGAGACCACCACCACGCTCGCGGCACCCGGCACCGTGGAGAAGAACGTCCCGGTGACGCTGAGGGCGACGGTCGACCCGGCCAACGCCAAGGGCAAGGTGCAGTTCAAGATCGGCACCGCGCTGATCGGCGGCCCGGTCGACGTGGTCGACGGTGTCGCGACGCTGCCCACCACGTTCCACAACTCCGGCACCTACAACGTCACGGCGGAGTTCACCGGTGACGCCGGGTTCACCAGTTCCGCCGCGGCTCCGCAGACGCTGACGGTGCCCGGTGCCACCGGTCCGGGTAACGGCGGCGGACTCGGCAGCCTGGAGAGCATCTTCGGCTCCTGATCGAGGCCGAGCGCTCGGGGTGCGTCGCCGGCTCACGGCCGGCGGCGCACCCGCCGCTCTCCGCGGGGAGTTCCCGCTACACCCCCGCGGTGAGCGCGACGGTCAGTGGAACGACCGTCAGGCAGCAGATCGCGGCCGCGAAGAGGGCGATCACCAGCCCTCGATTCCAGCGGCCACGGGCGCCGCTGGCCGCCGTCACGAACAGGACGAACCCGACGCAGACGGAGGCGATCGTCACGAGTACGGCGGCATCGACCATGGTTCGATTCTGCCCCGCTCCCAGGGTGCGCCCGCGTGCACCCCGGGGGTATCGCGTGGAGGGTGATCTCGGTGCGCGCAAACCCCGGGGTCTGCGGTAGCGTCTGGTTCATCGTCTGTGCATCTTTTTGATACCTCCCGCGGGCAGTATGGGCTGGCCGGACCGGGAATCGGAAGGAAAGAGGGGGCTCGCACAATGCGCCTGAAGAAGTCCATCGCAGTGCTGTCCGCGTTCGCTGCTGCGACCGTGGGGACGGTGCTCTCCGGCACGGCCGCCCAGGCCGCGCCGTCGGGAGGCAATTGCCCGAGTATGTACGTGGTGGCCGTCCCGGGTACCTGGGAGACGTCCACGCAGCCGGACAAGCGTCCCGGTCCCGGCATGCTCGCCGCCGTGACCAATGCGCTTCCCGCGTCGAAGATCCGGTCCGACTACGTCACCTACGCGGCGACCGCGTTCCCGTGGGAGGCGGAGGTGTACGGGGCATCGAAGAAGCAGGCCACCGACAACGCGCGGGGCATGCTGGAGGCGATGCAGCGGGCCTGCGCCGACACGCGTTTCGGCATCATCGGCTACAGCCAGGGCGCGGACGCGGCGGGCGATCTGGCCGCGGAGATCGGCACCGGCACCAGCACCATCCGCCCCGAGAAGGTGGCGGCCGTCGGGCTGCTCTCCGACCCGCGCCGCGCGGACAGCGACGTGCTGATCGGCCCGGCCGTGCCGGGCATCGGCTCGGGCGGCCCGCGAATCGGCGGGTTCGGCTGGCTCAGCGACCGCACGGTGACCTTCTGCGCGCCAGGTGACCTGTACTGCGCGACCGAGCGCACCGACTTCGTCACCCGGCTGGCCGGTTTCCTCGCACAGAACTCGGATCCGGGCTCCTCGGATTCCCCGAGCTACGGCGACGAGGCGACGATGATCTGGAACGACCTGCTCGGCGCGGGTGGCATCCCGACGCTGCAGAACCAGCTCACCGATGAGGCGAACAAGGGTCGTCGGAAGCAGCTCGAGCGGTTCTACGGGTCGGGCGCGCACCAGGATTACCAGGGATACGCGGTCGACGCCGCCGGGAACACCCCGACCACCTGGCTGGCGGGCTGGCTGCGCGACCGCGCCTGATCCCGGGGGCGGTTGCCCCCCCTCACCGCTTGCGCGATCACGCGATGAACCCGCTTCATCGCGTGATCGACCAGCCCCAACGCCGGATCCCACCGAATTCTCTGGTCAAGGTGGTCAGGGTCCGGCACAATGCCTGCGACCGGCGGACAGCCGGTCCACGGCGTCGGGCGCGAGGGAGCAGCGGCATGCGATCGTCAGGTGAAGCGGCCTTGGGTGCGCGCGAGCTCGTTGTCGCGCTCGCCTCGGCGATGGAGATGCAGAGCGAGGAACTCGCGGCGCGGGTGATCGACCGGCTGACCTCCGAGATGGTGGAGGCCAGGGATCCGTTGATCGCCACCATGCAGGCCGCCACCACGGTGGAGTCGCTGGCATCGATCCGCCAGATCCTGCAGCACCGGATCGAGGCGGGGCGCACCGACGCACCGGCGACGGCGCTCGAATACGCCAGGCAACTCGCGCAGCGCGGGGTCTCGCCGGCCGCGATGGAGCGGGCCAACCGGCTGTCCACGGACACCGTGATGCGGTGGTGTCTCGAGCAGATGGAGCTGCTCAGCGACGACGCCGCGGTGGTCGCGCAGGCGGCGCTGCTCATCATGACCGACACCGCCGGTTACGGCGACCGGGTGGCGCACCAGCTGGCGGCCGCCTACGAGGTCGAGCGTGAACTGTGGCTGCGCCGCAGCAGCGTCTCCCGTGAAGCTTGCATCGGAGCGCTCCTGACGGGCCGGGCCACGGACCTGCCCGCCGCGGAACTCACCCTCGGATATCGGCTTTCCCAGCGGCACCTGGCGCTGGTGCTGTGGACCGAGCGGGCCGAATCCCGTGACAACGAGAAGAGTTTCCTCGAGCGATCGGTCGGCGTCCTCGCGGAACGACTCGGCTGCGCAGGGCCGCCGCTGGTCGTGCCGCGAGCCGACAACGAGGCGTGGGCCTGGTTGCCTGTCGGGTCGTCGGTCGATCTCTCGGCGATCGGGCCGATCGTGGCCGGCTGGGAGCGCCCCGTCACGCTCGCGGTCGGGGTGCCTGCGGAAGGGGTGGCCGGATTTCGGCGCACCCACGAGCAGGCGATGTCCGCGCAGCTGGTGGCGACGAACTCGGCGCGTCGCGGCCCGCTCGTCGTCTCGAGCGCGGAGGTCGGCGCGATCGCACTGATGTGTGCCGACATGCCTGCCACCGTGAGGTGGGTCCGCGACATCCTCGGCCCGCTGGCCCTGGACGATGCCGCGAGCGAGCGGCTGCGCGAGACGATCCGCGTGTTCCTGGCCAACGGAGCGAGCTACACCGCGACCGCGGAAAAGCTGAACATGCACAAGAACTCGGTGGTGTACCGGCTCCGCAAGGCGGAGGATCAGCTCGGTCACAAGCTCCGCGACGGCCACCTCGACCTGGAAATCGCTCTGGCGCTGTGTCATTGGCTCGGCGCGGCCGTGCTCGAGGCGGGACCGGATTCGGCCGCCTCGAGCACCGGTGGCTAGCGGACCAGGCTCAGCGGCTCCCGTGTCGCCGTCTTGACGAAGTAGGCGATCTCGTCGATCGCGCGCTGTGCCTCCGGCACCACGTCGGCGGCCGCCTGGAACACGTGCACCTGTCGGCGCCACACCTGGAGTTCGCAGGACACGCCCGCCTCGGCGAGCCGGTCGGCCATCAGCTCGGAGTCCGGCAGCAGCAGCTCGTGCGACCCGACCTGGATCAGCACCGGCGGCAGCCCCCGCAGGTCACTGTCGACCGGGCACAGCCGCGAACGGTCGCGCGCCGACCCCGACCGGCTGTTGGCCCGGCCGGAGATCCGGGCGAGCTCGCCGAGTGCGTGGCTCGGGAGCATGGCGTCGCGGCCCGCGTTGCGGTGCTCGGTCTTGCGGGCCGGATCCATCTCGGTGAGGGGCGAGAGCGCCACGATGCCTGCCGGACCTGGCAGGCCCTGCTCACGGAGGGCCAGCGGGATCATGAACGACAGGTAGCCGCCCGCCGAGTCGCCTGCGATGACGATCTGATCGGGCCGGTAGCCCTTGGCCAGCAGCCAGCGGTAGCCGTTGACCCCGTCGTCGACCGCCTCGCCGATGCTGTGCTTCGGGAGCATCCGGTAGTCGACCATCAGGACCGGCGCCTGTGCGGCGGCGGAGATCCGCGAGACCAGGCGCTGGTGGGTGCCGACCCCGCAGAACATGAATCCGCCGCCGTGCAGGTAGAGGACGACCTGGTCACCGTCGGCACCATCCGCCTCGACCCACTGCGCGCTGCAGTTGTCGAGCAGGATGGTGTGGCTGCGGGTGCCCTCGATCGGCGGATGCATCATGGCACCCATGTCGTCGAGGAACTTCAACGGCCAGGGCAGCGACGATGCCTTCGCCCACAGCGAGATGACCGGGCGCACCGTCATGCGCAGCGCGTGGGCCAGCATGCGCGACTGCACGCTGGTGCCGTGGATCTCCTGGCGATCAACCGTGGTCGGGAGGTGGCCCGGCTGCGGCGCGACGGCGCCGTCGACGAACAGCGCCTGGACCGAACCGAACTCGCGGTCGCCGGCATTGACAAACTCCACAACTTCACTGCTGGTCACTAGACATCCTCGGGCTTCGCAGGGAACGCGATCGTCATCGGTGCGCGCGGCGCGGACGCCGCCTGCGCGGTCAAAATGTGATGGCGGTCACTGGCATTTCAAGGACATTAGGGCGGATCGTCCGCCCTGCCACCGGGCGCACCGCACGAGAAATCCGGCCGCTTCTGTACTGAGCGTCCAGTTTTTACGTACAAGCGTCCAGTTCGGGGTTCGGATAGCCCTGCGGAGGGCGTCCGCGGGCAAGTAGCGTGACCGGAAACGGCCGCACGAGGTGGCCTGAGGGAAGGGGAGCCGATGTCGGATCTGAAGGTGGTGGCCACCATCGCCGCAAAGCCCGGTTCGGAGGAGATCGTGCGGGACGGCCTGTCCACCCTCGCAGCCGCGAGTCGTGGTGAGGACGGCTGCCTCGGCTACGAGCTGTACGAATCCGCGGCGGCCCCCGGCACCTTCGTCACGGTCGAGGTGTGGACCGGCCAGGAGGCATTGCAGGCGCACATGGCGACGCCGCACCTGCAGGCAGCGTTGGGCACGTTCGGCGCCCATCTGGCGGGTGCGCCGCAGATCCACCCGCTGACCCCGATCGAGGTCTGAGTCCGGTATCCGGACCGGGTCGTTACGGGCGGTGCCGGATCAGCAGGTCCCGGACATGGCCGGTCTCGTTCACCGAGGCCGCCCGGGCATTGCCGTTGCGGGACACCAGGACACGGGTGATCGACGCGTAGTCGATCGGGAAGGTCAGCGGGCGGTCGAGGCCGAGCAGGCCCTGCAGGTACACGTTGATGACGCCGCCGTGCGCGAACACGGCCACGGTGTCTTCGTGGTCGGCCCCCGCGACCACCCGGGCCAGGCCGTCGTGGACCCGGGACCGGAACTCCCGTTCGTCGACGAAGTCGGGGAGGTGCCCGGCGAGGATGCGGGCATAGGCGTCCGGCGCGATCGTCTTGGCCTCGTGGATGGGCACGTAGTGGGCACGGCGGTGGTCGTACTCGGCGAGCCCGGCGTCGGTGGCCACGGTCAGCCCGCGGGCCGCCGCGACCGGTGCCGCCGTCTCGAGTGCACGCCTCTGCGGGCTGCTGACGATCGCGGAGATCGGATACGGGTCCAGGGCGCCTGCCAGCCGCCCGGCCTGTGCGTGACCGTCCGCGGTCAGGCCCGGGTCCGCGCCGTCGGCGGACTCGGCCGAGAGGATTCGTTCGGGCAGCGCATGACGGATCAGAAGCAATTGCACCCGGTCAGACTGTCATGCTCGCGATCAGCGCCGCGACCGAGGCCGGGCGGTCCGCCATCATGTTGTGCCGGGCGGGCCGCAGCGATTCGAACCCGGCGCCGAGCCGGTCGGCGAGCCGCCGCTGCGCCAGGACCCAGTGCCGCGACCGACCGGAATCGGCGGCCACGACCAGGGTCGCGGGCAGGGGGCCGAGCAGGCGGAGCCGCTCGAGCTCGACGCCCAGGTCCGGGTACGCCGCGTTCTCGATGAGGGCCGATCGCAGGTAGTCGGGTTCGGTGAAGGTCTGCCGGATCCAGTCGACCGCTTCCGTGTCGGGGGCGCCGTGGGTGGCCAGGCGCACCCACGGACCGGCCAGGCGCTGGAGCCCGCACGCCGAGGCGCCCCGAGCGAGGCCGGTCGAGACGCCGAGCCGCCATCGGCGGGGGAGCGCGAGGGGGCGGCGCGCGGCGATGCTGGTGTCGAGCAGCACCAGGGCCGCGGCCCGCCCGGGGTGGGTCCGCGCGAATCCCTCGGCGTACCAACCGCCCATCGAGTGACCGACCACCGTCACGGGCCCGCGCACCCCGACCGCGTCGAGCACCGCACCGATCCGGTCGGCCTCCCCGCGGACCGTCGGCGGCTCGTCGGAGGCGGGACTGAGTCCGAAGCCGGGCCGGTCGAACCGCACCACGGTGCAGGCCCGGCTGAGCAGGGCTGCGACCCCGTCCCAGTCGAACCAGTTGCCCGCGAGTCCGCCGACGAGCACCACCGGCGGGCCGGACCCCTCCACCATCACGTGCAGGGATCGCCCGCCGACCTCGACGAACGCTCCCGGTGGTTTCACGTGGAACCCCGTCGGCCTTGCTGCGCGGTGAGCAGTGCTGCGTACACGATCCAGGCGGTGACCGAGATCAGCTGCAGTCGCTGTGCGTAGCCGAGGAGCCAGACCTCGTCGCCTCTCCCGTCCATGTCGACGGCGAAGAGGGTCCACACGGTGCCGACCAGATAGAGGGCGACGACGCCGAGCCCATACCAACGCAGCGGGCGCGGCCATCCGTAGCGGTATGCGGCGAGGATGAAGGCGAACACCGAGACGGCCGCGGCCGTCGCGGCGGCCGTGCTGGTCACGGCGTGCAACGACCGGACGGCGTGCAGCAGGCCGGCCTCCTCGCGTCCGGCGCACTCGCTGCTGCCGTGGGCCGAACAGGCCAGCGGCATCCGGGAGTCGAGGAACGTGCTGACCGCGAAGACCGCAAGACCGATCCAGCCGATCGTGGTCAGCAGCAGGCGCGGGCGCAGCGCCAGGCCGAACCCCGCGGCTGTGGCGAGCACGATGCCGGTGAGCAGGTCCCCGGTGCGGAACAGGAAGCCGTACGGCTGATCCAGCGCGGCGAGTTCGCTGACGTAGGCCCGGCTCGGGTCGAGGCCCGTCGGCAGCACCCACTCGAGCATCCAGGACGAGTACAGCACCGCCCCCAGCACCAGCAGGCCGATCAGGATCCGGCGGATCCACCGCTGGGTGTCGGGCGCGGTGTCGGGTTCGGTCACTGGCGCGGCTTGGCCAGCGGGAACGCCAGTGATTCCCGGATGCTGCCGCCGGTGATGAGCATGACGATCCGGTCCACACCCATCCCGATCCCGCCGGTGGGCGGCATCGCGTGCTCGAGGGCCTGCAGGAAGTCCTCGTCCAGCTCCATCGCCTCCTCGTCGCCGCCGGCCGCCAGCAGCGACTGCTCGGTGAGCCGCCTGCGCTGATCGACCGGATCGGTGAGCTCGCTGTAGGCGGTGCCGAGTTCGACACCCCAGGCCACCAGGTCCCACTTCGCCGCGACTCCGGGGATGGTGGGGTGTGGCCGGGTCAGCGGCGACATCGAGGTCGGGAAGTTGGTGTAGAAGGTGGGGAACTCGGTCTGGTCCTCCACCAGGTGTTCGTACATCTCCTGCGCGACCGCGCCTGCGTCCCAGTCGGACTGGTGCGGGATCCCGTTCTCGTCGCACAGCCGCCGCAGTTCCTCGATGGGGGTCTCCGGGGTCACCTCGACGCCGAGCTTCTCGGCGACCGCGCCGTGCATGGTCTTGACCGGCCAGTCGCCGGAGATGTCGATCTCGACCGGTGTGCCGTCCGGTCCGGGGCGCAGGATGATCTCGCGGCCGTGTGCGGCCACGGCCGCCGCCTGGATCAGCTCCCGGCACAGCACCATCATCCGCTCGTAGTCGCTGTGCGCCTCGTACGCCTCCAGGATCGTGAACTCGGGGTTGTGCTTGAAGTCCACCCCCTCGTTGCGGAACACCCGGCCGATCTCGAAGACCCGCTCCATGCCTGCCACGCACAGCCGCTTGAGGTAGAGCTCCGGCGCGATGCGCAGGTACAGGTCCAGGTTGTAGGCGTTGATGTGGGTGATGAACGGTGCCGCGTTCGCGCCGCCGTGCACCTGCTGCAGGATCGGGGTCTCGACCTCCATGAAGGCGCGGGAGGTGAGCGAGTCCCGCAACGACTTCACCACCGCGCTGCGGGCGGTGAGCAGGTCCCTGGCCTCGGGATTGATGGCGAGGTCCAGGTAGCGCTGACGCACCCGGGTCTCCGGGTCGGACAGACCCTTCCACTTGTCCGGCAGCGGGTGCAGGCACTTGCCGTTCATCCGCCACTCGGCGGCGAGCACGGACAGCTCGCCCTTGCGGCTGCGGCCGATGGTGCCGCTCACCTCGATGAGGTCGCCGAGGTCGAAATCGGCGGTGAACTCGTCGAGCCGGTCGCCGACGGTGGTGCGGTCGAACAGCACCTGCAGGTCGCCGGACCAGTCGCGAACCTCGGCGAACGCGACGCCGCCGTAGGCACGGATCCGCATGAGCCGCCCGGCGATTCGGACCCTGGTGCCCTCCGGTGACGAGGCTGCCTCGGCGACGGTGTGGGTCGGCGGGTAGGCCACCGGATACGGATCGACGCCATCGGCGGCCATCCGGTCGAGCTTGTCCATCCGCACCCGGACCTGTTCCGGGCGACGGGGGCCGACGGTCTCGGTGGCGAGCGCGGCGACGTCGTCGGGCGCACTGCCGTCCGAGTGCAGCAACCCCGCCGCCGCCACGGACTGCGGCACCGCGACGCGGGTGCCGGTGTGCTTGCTGATGTCGCGGCGCCGCCACCGCGGCAGCGTGACGAAACCCTCCGCCACCGCGGACGCCATGCCGACCTTCGGCAGCACCCGGCTGTCGGAGAAGCACAGGTAGCGCGGGGCCCAATCCGGTTGGTACTTCACGTTGGAGCGGTACAGCGCCTCGAGCTGCCACCACTTGGAGAAGAAGACCAGGATCGATCGCCACACCCGCAGCACCGGACCCGCACCGATCCGGGCGCCCTCCTCGAAGACCGACCGGAACACGGCGAAGTTCAGTGACACCTTGTTGATGCCGAACCGGTCCGAACCGGTGGCGAGCTCGGTCACCATCAGCTCCACGACACCGTTGGGCGCCTTCGGGTTCCGGCGCATCAGGTCGAGCGACACCCCGGTCGGACCCCACGGCACCAGCGAGAGCATGCCGAGGACCTCGCCGTCGGCCGAGCCGTCCCCGGCCTGGTCCGTCTCACCGATTGCCTCGACCAGCACGCAGTCGCCGTCGGTGATGTCACCGAGCCTGCCGAGGGCCATCGAGAAGCCGCGCTCGGTCTCGGTGTCGCGCCAGGCATCCGCCCTGGCGATCACCTGCGCCATCTCCTCGGGCGGGATGTCGCGATGGCGTCGGATCCGAACGGTGACACCCTGCTTGCGAACCCGATTGACCGCCTGCCGGACCTGCCGCATCTCGCGTCCGTTGAGATTGAACTCGCGGGTGTGCAGGATCGCCTCGTCGCCGAGCTGGAGGACGGTCAGCCCGGCGCGCGCGTAGGCGGTGGCGCCGAGCTCGCCGGCTCCCATCACCGCCGGGGTCCACCCGTAATTGGAGGCCAGGTCCAGCCACGCGTCCACCGCGTGCGGCCAGGCCTCCTCGTCGCCGATCGGGTCGCCGCTGGCCAGGCAGACGCCGAGCTCGACCCGGTAGGTGACCGCCGCCTTGCCGCTTGGCGCGAAGACCACGGCCTTGTCGCGGCGGGTGGCGAAGTAGCCGAGCGAATCGTCGGCGCCCGAGCGGGCCAGCAGTCCGCGCAGCGCCGACTCGTCGTCGCCGGTCAGCGCGTTGTCCGATCGCTGCGATCGGAACAGGGTGACCACCGCGGCCAGCAGCGCGAGGGCACCGAGCAGCCCGAGCAGGGTGCTGACGAAACCGTGTGTGCGCCCGTCGAACTGCTCGTTGCCCAAGACGACGCCGCCGAAGACCCGGTTGAGCGACCAGAGCAGCCGTTGATCCGACGGCAGGGTGCCCGGGAACAGCTCCACCAACGCCCAGCCGAGCAGGGTGCCGATGGCGAGACCGACCAGCAGCACCCCGAGCGCCTTCCAGCCCGCGCCCCGCCTGACCCGCGTGTAGAACTCCTTGCGAGCGGCGATGAGCACGCCGATCACCGCGAGATGGACGACGAGGGCCAGCGCGGCGTTCACGTTCCGCTCGACGATGGCCTGGCCGAGATTGGTGAGGGCGATGAGGACCAGGTAGATGGTGAGCAACCACCACGCGATGCGCTTGCGGCTGGCCAGCGCTGCCGCGAGCAGCGCCAGCACCAGGGCCCAGACGATGCTGGTGTCCGGTGCGTCGAAGTAGTAGTCGTTCACGTACTCGCGCGGCACCCGGATGAGGTACCGCAGCACGGGCGAGATGCTCCACAGGAAGACCAGGGTCGCGTAGACGCCGATCACCAGGCCGGCGATGTGCGGCACCTGCCTGAGGTGCCCCGTGGTCGGTCTGCCCAGTCGCTTGGCTGTCGGATGAGCGGACTCGAGCGACGTTTCGGTCGTGGTGGTCGGCGTCATCTACCCAGTGTGAAGGGTTCTTCGTTCGTGTGGGGGATGATGAACGAGTGCCTGCGCCCCAAGATGTACCGATCCGTGACGATTCGATCCGCCTCGGACAGTTCCTCAAACTGGCGAACCTGATCGAATCGGGCGCCGATGCCAAGGCCGTCATCGCCGACGGTCTGGTCAGTGTGAACGGTGAGGAAGAGGTCCGCCGCGGCCGCCAGCTGCACGAGGGCGACGTGGTGGAGATCGGTGGGATCAGCGTGCGGGTCTCGCGCTAGCGCTCCCGGCCGCGCCGTAGCGCCGAGAGTGCAGCTGTCGGCATCCCACTCGGGCGATGTCCCGACAACTGCACGCTCGGCGGTCAGACCACGAGCGGGACGAGGGCCTTGCGGTCGGTGGGGTAGTCCTCGAACTTCTCGCGGTACCACTTGTGGGTCGCGATGGCGCGGGGGATCAGGTTGCCCGCGGTGATCAGGAAGATGACGACGCCTGCCAGCGACCAGGTCAGCAGGGCGAACCCGGCCCAGGCGATGAGCTCACCGAGGTAGGCCGGGCTGGTGACGAACCGGAACCCGCCGCCGTACGGGATCTTGTACTCGGTCGCGCCGGGGTTCTGCTTGTCCCGGAGATTGCGCACGATCGACTCGGACGACACCAGCAGGGCGAACCCGCCCAGGTAGATCACCACGCCGCACAGGAACCGGGGGTCGGTCAGCCATTCGGTTCCGTACTGGTTCAGGTAGTCGTGGCTGAAGAAGGCGCCGTTGAGGTAGCCGTGCATGCAGGTCACCAGCATCCCCATGCCGATGACGGAGACGTTGAAGGTGCTGCGCTTGCCCGGGACCTGCCGGATCGAGAGCGGGAAGAACCAGCCGCGGTTCGCGTAGTGCAGCAGCCAGATCCCGGCGAGCACCAGCGACGTGGGTTCGAACCGGTTCGGGCCGGTCAGGAAGAAGATGGCGAACACCACCGTCGCGGGGATCTCCATCAGCCACCAGCCCAGCTTCGGGTTGAGGTTGAACCCGAGGTTCGTCGAGCTGAATCGGCCGTACGAACTCTGGGCGAAGAGGCCGCCGATGATGACGAACGCCGCGAAGGCGAAGGCGATCGTCAGGACGGTGTCGTAGACCGTGTTCCCGGTGTACCAGTGCATCGAGATCCTTCATCGTGCGAGCGGCCTGCTCGGCCACGTTCCGGCGGCGACGCCGGATCGGCGACGCTCAAACTGGAACACGTTCTACCACGTCTCGATGCTGTCCGCGGCGCTATGGTGCGATCGGTGTGCCGGCGACAGGCCCTGGCAATGGCGCGGTTTGGCCGCAAAGACGAGGCGGGGCGCACGAATCGACCGTGCGCCCCGCTCGGTGTCGATCGACAGAATTGAACGCGGGCCGGCCCTATTGGACGTACTGCTGCTCGAACTCGGCGGTGGCCGGGGTCGGGGTGATGACGTCGATCAGGACGCCCCCTGGACCGGCGATGATGAAGTGCCGTTGCCCGAAGTCCTCCGTGCGGATGTCGAGCACCGCCGGATGACGTCCGACCGTCACGAGGCGCTCGTACTCGGCGTCCACGTCGTCGACCTCGAAGTTGAGGATGATGCCCTGCGCGCGCGATCGGTGCCCCTCGGGGATGGTCTCGTGGGTGTGGTCCAGGATCGCGAGTTCGAGGTCGGGTTCGCATCGAAGGCTCACGTACCAATCGGATTCGAATGTCGTCTCGAAGTCGAACCAGTGGCGGAAGTAGTCCGCCGACTCGGCGACGGTGTCGGTGCAGATCACCGGATAGAAGCTCGTCTTTGCCATGAAGTTCTCCGTTCAAGATAGATACGTACACAATGTATGTGTCTGAACATACGCATACACTGCGTACGTATCAATGGGTCGTCGAAGGGGTGGGCTTGAGTCCGTCGAAGAAGGAACAGACCGCGACGACAACGCGAGCCCTGCTCGCGGTGGCCGTCGAGATGTTCGCCGACCGTGGGTTCGGCGCGGTCGGACTCGACGACGTCGCAGGGCAATCCGGTCTCACTCGGGGTGCGGTCTACCACCACTTCGGCAGCAAGGCCGGGCTGTTCGATGCCGTCGTGGACCAGGTGCAGCAAGAGGTCGCCGAGCGGGTGAGTCACGCCGCGGCCGGGGCTGGGAATCTGTGGGACGCCCTCGTCGAGGGCTGCCACGAGTTCGTCCGCGCCGGGTCGGACCGCAGGGTCCATCGGATCATGTTGATCGACGCGCCTGCGGTGCTCGGATGGCAGCGCTGGCGGGAACTCGACGCGGCCAACTCGGGTCGCCTGCTGCAGGAGGTGCTCGACGAGTTGCAGGCGGAGGGCACGATCGCTCCCGGACTCGCCGAACCGGCCGCACACCTGCTGTCCGGTGCGATGAACGAGGCGGTGCTCTGGGTGGCACAGTCGGAGGCCCCCGGCCGGGATCGGGACTCGGCGCTGGCGACGCTCGATCGTCTGCTGGCGTCCCTGCGTCAGGGCTGAACTCGCGGGCGGTGGTTCCGCGCAGGTGTGTCCGAATTGTCCACGAATCCTTGGATTTTCGCGTCGCGTGACGTGGACGTGAACCCGCGGCGTCAGCAATTCCCTCCCGGTTCACGGGGAGGACACGAAGCATGCACGAAGTACGTCAGTGCGCTGAATAGCGTCCGGTCATCGTTGTTCATCGATGAAGGGATGGGAAGTGACCACCTCACCACTCAACCGCAGGGCGTTCCTCGAACGCACCGCGCTCACCGGGCTCGGAGTCGCACTCGCGGGAAGCGTCGACACCCTGTTCCGGCCCCAGGTCGCGGCCGCGGTGCCGGGGAAGGTGCCCGGGTACGGTCCGCTCGTTCCCGACCCGGCCAAGATCCTGTCGCTGCCCGCGGGCTTCTCCTACACGGTCGTCTCGCGCTCGGGTGAGACCCTGCTCGACGACGGTTCGCCGGTCCCGAGCGACCCCGACGCGAACGGCGTGTTCGCGAACGGTCACGGTGCCACCATCGTGACCAATCACGAGGTCGGCAGCAACGAGCCCTTCGGTGTCCCGGTGGTCGCCGGCCTCACCTACGACCCTGGTGCACGCGGCGGCACCACCACCGCCACGGTCGGCCCCAACGGGGCGCGCCAGGGCCAGTACGTCAGCGTCGCGGGAACCGTGAACAACTGTGCGGGTGGCATCACCCCGTGGGGCACCTGGCTCACCTGCGAGGAAACCGAGGCCCGCGCCGGATCGAACGGCTTCACCCTCGCCCACGGCTACGTCTTCGAGGTCGACCCGGCCGGCCAGGCCGCGAACGTCGGCAAGAGCCCGATTCCGCTGAAGTTCCTCGGCCGGTACGCGCACGAGGCGGTCGCCGTCGACCCGGCGACGAGTGCCATCTACCTCACCGAGGACGCATCCAGCCCCAACGGCCTGTACTACCGGTGGACGCCGCCGCGGGGCTTCGTCGGCGGCCCTGGAGCGCTCCACGCCCTCGCCCAGTCGCCCGGCGGGGACACCGCAGGCAGCCTGCAGGCGATGAAGTGCCTGTCCGGCGGCGCCCACGTGCCGGACCTGTCGCAGGCCACCGTGCCGGGCGTCCGCTACAGCGTGCAGTGGGTCGACGTCCCCGACCGGGACGCGAAATCCACCTCGGTGCGCAAGCAGTTCACGAACGACCAGGTCACCCGCAGTCGCAAGCTCGAGGGCCAGTGGTGGGGCGACGGCGGTGTCTACTTCGTCGCCAGCTTCGCCCGCACCAGCGACGGCAGCGTCGCCGAACACGATGGCCAGGTCTGGTTCTACGACCCCGCCACCGAGACGGTCGAGCTCAAGACCCTTTTCGGCGTGAATCCGGACCCGTCCGCCGACACCGGCAACTACGACGGACCCGACAACATCACCGTTTCCCCGCACGGCGGCATGATCCTCGCCGAGGACGGCGAGGGCATCAGTCACCTGATCGGCGTGACGGAGGAGGGGCAGCCGTTCCTGATCGCCCGTAACGAGCTGAACGACAGCGAGTTCTGCGGTCCGGCGTTCAGCGCCGACGGGAAGACCCTGTACGCGAACATTCAGACACCCGGACTTGTCCTTGCGATCACCGGGCCGTGGCGGCGCGCGGCGGGGGGTTCGGTCTTCGGCTCGTAACGGCGAGTGTGCACCTGTCGGCGGATATCGCGGGTGGTCGCGTCGTCAGGTGCACACTCGGCTGCGGTGAGGGCGTCAGCTGCCGGGCACTGTTCTATGGCGTCTCGCAGTGCCACACTGGATGGGTCGGTCACGTCTTCTCGAAGGGCGGCGCGGCGATGAGGACAACACCACAGCGCAAAGGGTCCCGATACCCGGTTGGGGTCATCGTCGCGGCGATCGTGATGATGGTGCTGCACATGGGATTCGGCGGAGTGACCGCATCGGCCGTCCAGATTGTGCGGACGCAGGGCGGCGCGGTGTCCGCGGTCGCGAACGTCTCCACCCACCAGTTCACGGTCAGCATCGGGGATCAGGTGGTGCGAACGATGCCGGCGTCGATGGGCAAGCCGGGGCACGAGACCCCGCTGGGCACCTTCGACGTGCTCGAGAAGGACCGGTACCTGGTGATGGACTCGTCGACGTACGGGGTCCCTGTCGATTCCCCGGAGGGATACCGGATCGACACCGAGTACGCGGTCCGGCTCACCTGGGGCGGGATCTTCGTGCATTCCGCGCCCTGGTCGGTCGATTCTCAGGGCTACGAGAACGTCAGCCACGGCTGCATCAACCTCAGCCCCGAGAACGCGCAGTGGTTCTACGAGAACGTGCAGGTCGGGGACACAGTCGTCATCGTCGGCTGAACGCGAACGGCCCCGGCGGACCTTCGTCGCGCCAGGGCCGAACATGCTGGGTCTGTGGGGTGGTCAGTCCTCCGCGCGGACGACGACGCCGTCGTCGTCGCTGTAGACCATCTCGCCGGGGTTGAAGGTGACGCCACCGAAGGTGACCGGCACGTTCTTCTCGCCGGAGCCGGTCTGGGTGCTCTTGCGCGGGTTGGTGCCGAGGGCCTTGATGCCGATCTCGAGGGTGCGCAGGATCGCCGAGTCACGGACCGCGCCGTTGACGATCACGCCCGCCCAGCCGTTGGCGACGCCCTTGCCGCCGATGATGTCGCCGACCAGCGCGGTGTGCACGCTCGCGTCCCCGTCGACGACGAGCACGCCACCGTTGCCCGGCTCGCCGAGGGTCTGCTTCACCAGCAGGTTGTCCTGGAAGCACTTGATGGTGGTGATGCGGCCGGAAAAGACTGCGCGGCTACCGAACTGGATGAACTGAGTGTCACAGCTGCGGATGTCGGGGCCGATCTCGTCGGCCAGATCTGCGGTCGCTACCTGCTCAGTCATCTGTTTCTTCCCTTCGTCTGTTGAACGCATCCACCCTAGTTCGCCGCGGGCCCGCCGCGACCGTGGCGCTGCTCATAGTCGTCGCGGGTGCTGTCCGCCCGGCGCTGCGCCTTCTCGTTGAGCAGTTCCGGGTCGAGGCCGTGGGCGAGCAGTCGATGCCTCCGGTAGATGTTCATCAGCGCGATCGCGAAGTACAGCACCGGGAACAGCAGCAGCGCCATCATCGCCAGCGGGATCCACCGCTCGCCGGGGATGAGCAGGTAGAACGCCAGGAACAGCGGGATCAGGGGCAGTGTGAACCGCAGCACATAGCGCACCGAGGCGCCGGGGCCCACCAGGTCGTTGCGTACCCACTCCTGCATGGAGTCGGGCAGGGTGCGGCCGAACAGGTAGCCGAGGTACTGCGTGAAGGAGGGTTTGCGCTGGTCGGGCATGGTCATAGGGTAGGGCACCCCTGGCCGGGACCGAACCCCCCGACGGGTGGCGAACCGACCGGCGGCGCCCGCACCGAAACCTCCTGCCCGGGGCGAGGCCGCGGGAAACCCCAATTTGCAGACCGACCGGTACGTGTCCTAAATTTCTGGTTTGCTCCCGTCCGGGAGTTCCGGTGCCTTGTCGTTGCGGCCCGGAGGCAACACCGCAGCGAGACCGGCTCCGACTCGGGGCAGGCAATGTATTCCGGGGGGAATATGTATTTCGGGGGAATCGTCCCGCGCTTTGCGCCGGACCAGGTCATCCATCGCGTCCCGCGCCGTGCGGCGCGGACCCGTCGTGCTCTCGGCGGACACGGTTCTTCTCCACTTCGCTGACCCAGCAACCACGTCATCCATCCGCGGCCCAGCCGATCAGCGGCGCCGCGCGGCCCACGGCGGCCTCGGATCGCGTCGGCACCATCGCGACCTCACGTGGTGGTGCCACCACCACGAAACATCGAAGGAGAACCCATGAACCACCACAGAGGCGCCCGTCATCGCGCGCGCACCGAGCGCGCGACGGTGGTCGGTGTGATCCCGCTGGCGATCGCGATCACCTGTGCGGGACCGGCTTTCGCCCAGCCCGGCGTGATGGTGCCGGAGGCCGAGCAGCCCGGCGTGGTGGCGGAATTCGCCCCCGAGCCCGCGCAGGCGCCCGAGGTCGAACCCGCCGCATCGGAGCCGAAGACCTACTGGATCGCCCCTCCGGTCGAGTACGCCGAGGTGCCGACCCGGCCGGTGCCCACCTACGACTACACCGAGTACTCCGAGCCCGTCGCACCGGTTCAGATCCAGGAACTGCACCTGCCCGTCGCGGTCGAGGTGGTGGCACCCATCGAGGCGCCGAAGGAGCGACTGCGGATCGGTGACTTCGTCTCCGATCAGCCGAACTGGCTCTCCGACGAGTACCTGGACCGGACGAACAACACCTCCGCGGTGATCGAGGCCCAGGTCAACACCTTCTGGAAGTCGATCGGTGTGGACGCCGAGCGCAGTGACCGGATCGCCGCGGCCACCGTCGGTGGCGCCGCTTCCGGCGCGGTCGCGGGTGCCCTCGCCGCGGGTGTCCCGGTGGCGACCGCGGGCGGCCTGATCGGCGGCACCATCGGCGGAATCGCCGGTGCGAACGTGGTTCCGGGCTCCTGGGCCTACGCCCTCCCCATCGGCGTGACGACGGGCATCGTCGGCACCGCCGCTGGAGCCGGAATCGGCGCAGCAGTCGTCGGTATCCCCGCGGCAGCGGCGGGTGCGGTCGCCGGTGGCGTGGCCGGTGGCCTCGCCGGTGCTGCGTTCGGCGCAGGCGACAGCCTCGGCACCCCCACCGAGTTCGTCCTGCCGAACGTCACAGAGCCCGACGCCGCGGCGCTGAAGCTGCAGGCAGGCGAGGAGTACGCCCGGCTCGCCATGGAGCAGCCCGCCGTGGCCACCGCCGTCGTCGATGCGGTCGTTGCGGCCCCGCAGCTCGCGGACCAGGTCACCGCCCAGGCGGTCGCGGCCCGCGAGGCCACCCTCGCCCAGCCGGGTGGCGAGCAGGTCATCGCCGGACTCGACGCCGCAGCGGTGGAGCTGAATCACGCGTTCGGTCCTGTCGCGGGCATGGTCGGCGAGGCGTTGGCCGCGGGCCGGGACGGCCTGGCCGTCTAGGGTCGCCACCGCACCGGCAACAGGAGGTCCGACATCGTGGGCACACGACAACCGCCGCCAGGCGGCAGATTCGGCGAATCGTCGTCAGATCAGCGTCGCCCGCCCCCGTGGGTCCCGATTGCAGGCCCGAACCCGGGCACATCCGAGCCGGCCGCACCCGGTGCCTGGTTCGACAAACCGCAGGACGGTGCGCCGCCGGTCATCGACACCGGATGGGTGCCGCCGCAGTCCCCGCCGGGGTGGCTGCGGCGGCACCGGGTCGACGTGGCGCTCGGTGCCGCCGTCGCGGTGGTCGTCGCAGGCGGTGCGGCGACCGCACTGCTGCTGGCCGACCGGGGGTCGTCGGACGTCACGGTCTCGCCTGCCACCTCTCCGGCCGCGGCCGAGTCCGACGAACCCGACGTGGCGACGTGGTGTGCCGGATTCGCCGACGGCGAAGTGGTCTCGCCCGACTCGTCGGACCGCGGCGCCGTGGCGATCGCCGGGTTCGAGGACGCCTACTACGTGGCCCGCGACGGGGTCAGGGCCCGCAGCTACGTCGCACCCAACGCGCTCGTCGCCTCCGCGGAGCAGATCGGGCAGGGAATATCCCAGATCCCTGTCGGCACAACGCATTGCCTGCTCGTGAAGCGGATCGGCGAGGGCCGGTACGCGGTCGACGTGTTCGACCGGCGTCCCGACAACAGCGCGAATCATTACCGCCACACCTTCACCACCGCGACGGACCCGGTGTCGCCGACCGGGGTCGCCATCACCTCCATCACGCTTCGAGAGGGGAAGTGACCCGGCATGAGCCGCGGCTACACGGATTCGACTCGCACCTGGGCGATCCACACCTACAAGCAGACCCGCGACCAGTACCGGTCGCGGTTGGAATGCTGCGCCGCCATCGCCGCGGACGTCGGCGCGCACACCAACACCGTGGTGCGCTGGGTCAACGACGAGCTGGGTCGCCCGCGGGTCGTGTCGGAGGAGGACCTCCCGCAGCGGGTCCGGGACCTCGAGAGTGAGGTCCGCAGGCTCAGGCAGGCGAATCGGGAACTGAGCGAGCGTATCTCGCTCGGTATCTGATCCGCGTCCGCTCACTGCCGGGAGCGGCGCCGCTGTCGCGCGTTGGCCATGCCGACCGCGGCGCGCAGGACGTGCGGGGCACGGCGAGCAGTCTGCAGCACCGCTCGATCGATCATGTTGAGGTCCAGGTGTTTTCGCGTGCCGGGGCAGGGTTCTTCGTCCGTGGCGATGTCCCGGGCGGAGAGCGCATACAGCCGCCATCGGCCGGGGACACCCTTGAGCTCCTGTTCGCCACGGTCCACGAACGAGAGCCCGGACCCGACCACCAGGTCCCGGACGGTCCGCGAGACCAGCACCTCGCCCGGCCCCGCGGCGGCCCCGATCCGGGCTCCGATGTGCACGGTCATCCCGGTCACCTCCGCCCCGATCCCCTCCACCTCTCCGGTGTGCACGCCCGCGCGCACCGCCAGCCCAAGCGCCTCGGCCTGGCGACACACGATCCGCGCACATCGGACCGCCGCCGCCGGGCCGTCGAACACGCTGAGGGTGCCGTCGCCCGCGACGTTCACGAGCCGGCCGCCCGCCAGCTCCACCTCGTTGCGGATCTGCCGCTCGTGGGTGGCCCGCAGGTCGCGGTAGGGGCCGTCGCCGATCCTGGCCAGCATCTCGGTGGACCCGGCGATGTCCGTGAACAGGACGGAGGCGAGGTGGCGGTCGGCGTCGACCGGCCGATGGACCCCGGTCGCGACCTCCTCGATGTGGTCGATGATCGGTATCCAGGCCTCGCCGAGTGACGAACCGGGTGCCGCGGCCGCCAGTGTGTGCAGCGTGGCGTGGGGGATCGAGTCGGTGACGTAGCGGGAGACCGCCTCGGGCATCGAACTCGCAGCAGGATGGAGCACCCGCGTGGTGCACTGGACAGAGGGGAGGGCGTCGGAGCAGTCGATCCGCAGCAGCCACTCGAGGTGCGCGCGGGCGGTCGCGGGCGGCGCGGAGCAGCGTTCGAGCAGCGCCAGCAGCCTGCGATTGAACGGCGAGTCCTGGCTGGGGTCCCACATCGACATGATTCGTCCGGAGCCCCAGTCGTCGTAGACGGCCCGCCAGCCCTCCACGTAGCGGGCCAGGGTGTCGGGGTCCCAGCCGTGTGGGATGTCAGGACCGTCGCGGAGCATGCCCTCGATGAACGGTTGCTGCAGCACCAGGCCGGTCACCCGCTCCGGCGCGCGGGCGGCCACCAGTACGAGGGGCCCGCAGGTGCTGCCGATGCCGACCATGGTGGCGCGTTCCATGCCGACCGCGTCCATCACCGCGAGCACGTCGTCGGCCTGCTGTTCGAGGGCGGGGACGTGGTCGACCGGGTCGGACAGGCCGAGGCCGTTGCGCTGGAAGTAGACGGTGCGCGAGAAGGTCGCGGTCCGCTCGAAGAGGTAGTGGATGTGCGGATCGGTCCACATCAGGTCCGGGTGCAGGCCGATCTCGAGGAACAGGACCACGTCGGCGCCGCGCTCACCCACGACCTGATAGGCCAGCGCGTGACCGTCGCGCTCGACGTACCTGGTACCCGGTGGGTCCATGAATCCAGGGTAGTCGCGTCAGTCGGGTCGACGGGAGAGTCGGCGCTGCCGTGCGTTGGCCATCCCGGTCGCGGCCCGCAGGACTTTCGGGGCGCGGCGGGCCATTCGGAGCACCGCCCGATCGAGCATGGTGAGACTCAGGGCCTTTCGCGACGTGGTCGAGGGGTCGCTCTCGGCTGCGGTGTCGGTGGCGGCGAGCGCGTACAGCCGCCATCGGCCGGGGACGCCCTTGAGTTCGTGTGTTCCGTGGTCGACGAAGGTGAGACCGGAGCCGACCATCTGGTCCCGCACCGCACGCGAGACCAGCACCTCGCCCGGCCCGGCCGCGGCTCCGATCCTGGCTCCGATGTGCACGGTGATGCCGGTCAGCTCGGTCCCGATGCCCTCGACCTCGCCGGTGTGCACACCGGCTCGGACGCCGATTCCCAGCTCCGTGGCCTGCCTGCACACGGTTCGCGCACATCGGACCGCGGCGGCCGGGCCGTCGAACACGCTGAGGGTGCCGTCGCCCGCGACGTTGACCAGCCGGCCGCCCGCCACTTCGACCTCGTTGCGGACCTGCCGTTCGTGGGTGGCGCGGAGGTCGCGGTAGGGGGCGTCGCCGATCCGGGCCAGCGTCTCGGTGGACCCGGCGATGTCGGTGAACAGGACCGAGGCGAGATAGCGCTCGGCGTCGACCGGTCGATGGAGCCCGGTCGCGACCTCCTCGATGTGATCGAGGACCGGTATCCAGGCCTCACCCATCGAGGTGCCGGGGGCAAGTGGGGGCAGCACGTGCAGCGTGCCGTGCGGAATCGCCGCGGCGATGTGCCGCGAGGCCGCCAACGGGACCGGGCTCCGCGCGGAGTGGAGTACGCGCGTCTCGCACTGGATGGACGGGAGCGCGTCGGTGCAGTCGATCCGGAACAGCCACTCGAGGTGCGCGCGGGCAGTGGTGGGGGTGGCCGAGCAGCGCTCGAGCAGTGCCAGCAGCCTGCGATTGAAGGGCGAGTCCTCGGTGGGGTCCCACATCGACATGATCTGGCCGGAACCCCAGTTGTCGTAGACGGCCCGCCAGCCCTCGACGAAGCGATCTCGGGACGAGCGGTCCCAGCCGTGGGGAAGATCCGGGCCGTCGCGGAGCACGCCCTCGATGAACGGTTGTTGCAGCACCAGGCCGGTCACCCGCTCGGGCGCGCGGGCGGCCACCAGCGCGAGGGCGGCGCAGATGCTGGCGCTGCCGACCAAGGTGGCGCGGCGCATCCCGACCTCGTCCATCACCGCGAGCACGTCGTCGGCCTGCTGTTCGAGGGTGGGCACCCGGTCGACGGGGTCGGACAGTCCGAAGCCGCGGCGCTGGAAGTACGCCATCCGACAGAAGGTCGCGGCGCGCTCGAAGACATAGTGGATGTGCGGATCGGTCCACATGAGATCGGGGTGCAGGCTGATCTCGAGGAACAGGAGCACGTCGACGCCGCCGTCGCCCAAGACCTGGTATGCCAGCGCGTGTCCGTCACGCTGGACGTACCTGGTACCCGGCGGGTCCATGAGTCCAGGCTAGTCGCCGGACCGGCCCCTTCGGGAGGCCAGCGTGACGGTTCCGGGGCGTGTGGTCCGTTACGGGTGCGGGTGCGGACCGCCGTCCGGGCCGTGCAGGTGGGCCCGCTCCCCGTCGCGGTCGAAGATGGTGAGGATCTCCACGGGGCCCTCGTGTGCCCCGATGGCGTGCGGGACCATGGTCGAGAACTCGGCCGCCTCACCGGCCTGGACCAGCAGTGTCCGTTCGCCCAGGTGTAGTCGGGCGGTGCCGGACAGCACGGTGAACCAGTCGCGTCCGGGGTGCACCCCCAGCTGCTCGGTCGTGGTCGGGCGTTCCGGGGTGATGCGCATCTTCGCCACCGTCACACCCGGCAGGGCCCGGTCGCGGGAGAGGAGCCAAGTCGTCACCCCCGGCGTGTGTTCGGGCTGCGGACGGATCACCACGTCCTCGTCGTCGGCCGATTCGACCAGCTGGTCGAGGGTGGTGCCGAGGGCCCGGGCGATGGGGACCAGCTGATCGAGGGCGATCCTGCGGTGCCCGGTCTCGATGCGGCTCAGGGTGGAGGGGCTGAGGAAGCAGCGCGCCGCGAGGGCGTCCAGCGACCAGCCCTTGGCCAGCCGGAGGCCGCGGATGCGCTGCCGGATCATGGCGTCCATGGTGACTTCTTGCGTCATAGGCAAGATGGTATGCCTATCGAGCATGACGCATCTAGGGTGGAGTCATGACGCAGCACTCCCACCAGCACGGACACGCGCACGGCCAGCACCACGGACACCACGACGAGGAGGGCCTGGCGGACATGCTGGACTTGGACGCGGAGGTGCACGGCGCTTGCCTGGACGAGGTGACGGACTGGGTGGGGCGGCTCGCCCCAGACGCCCCGCGTGCGGTGGCCGACGTCGGTGCCGGGACGGGCACCGGCACCCTGGCGCTCGCCCGCAGGTTCCCCGGGGCCGAGGTGATCGCGATCGACGCGTCGGAGGTGATGCTCGAGCGTCTCCTGGCGTCGGCACGCGAGGGCGGTCTGGTCGACCGGCTACGTGTCGTGCAGGCCGATCTCGACGCAGGGTGGCCGGCTGTCGGCACAATCGACGTCGCCTGGGCCGCGTTGTCGCTGCATCACGTCGCCGACCCGGACCGGGTGCTCCGCGACATCCACGACGCACTGAACCCGGGCGGCCTGCTGGCGGTCGTCGAGATGGACGCGTTGCCGCGCTTCCTGCCCGACGACGTGGGTTTCGGCCGACCCGGACTGGAATCGCGATGCCACGAGGCCATCGCCCGGGCGAACTGGAATGCGCACCCGGACTGGCGGCCGCACCTGGAGGCGGCCGGGTTCGACATCGTCGAGCAGCGCACCTTCGCCTTCGACGTCAGTCCCGCGCAGGCGAGCATGGCGCGGTACGCGCACACGTTCCTGACTCGGGTCCGAGCTTCCCTCGGCGACAGTCTGGCCGCCGACGACCTCGGCGCACTGGACCAGCTCCTGGCGGGTGACCACCCCGGCTCGCTCCAGCGGCGCAGCGACCTGAGGCTTCGGGGCAGCCGGACCGGATGGGCGGCGCGTCGCCCCTGACGGCTGGGGCGCACTCCTCTGTGACGCCGGCCACGGACCAGGTAGGTTGTGTGTAACCGCAAGAACTACTCACCAGTAGGGGTATGAAATGCCTGCTCCGTCCGCCGCGACCTTCGCGCGGCTCGCCGACCTCATCGCCATCCCGGACGCGGCGAGCCGCCCGACCCGCCCCGTCGTCGAGGCCTTCACCGGCCGCGAACTGACGACCGTCCCGGTCGGCACCGCGGAGGACGCGGTCGCCGCGATCGAGCGCGCCCGGGTGGCCCAGCGGGAGTGGGCCAAGCGTCCCGCCGCCGACCGCGCCCGCGTCTTCCACCGCTACCGCGAGCTGGTGCTGGAGAACCGCGACGCGCTGATGGACATGGCGCAGGCGGAGACCGGTAAGTCCAGGGCCGCCGCCCTGGAAGAGGTCCTCGACATCGCCATGACCGCCCGGTACTACGCCCGGCTCGCGCCGAAGGCGCTCAAGCCGAAGCGGGTCCAGGGCATGCTGCCGGGCCTCACCAAGACCGTGGTGCACCACCACCCGAAGGGCGTCGTCGGCGTCATCTCGCCGTGGAACTACCCGATGACCCTCGCGGTGTCCGACGCCATCGCCGCCCTGATGGCGGGCAACGCGGTGGTCATCAAGCCGGACAGCCAGACCCCGTACTGCGCGCTCGCCTGCGTCGACCTGATGTACCAGGCCGGACTGCCGCGCGAGGTGTTCGCGGTGGTCCCCGGGCCCGGATCCGTGGTGGGCACCGCGATCGTCGAGAACACCGAGTACCTGATGTTCACGGGCTCCACCGCCACCGGCCAGCTGCTCGCCGAGCAGGCAGGCCGACGGCTGATCGGCTTCTCCGCCGAGCTCGGCGGCAAGAACCCGATGATCGTCACCAAGGGCGCCAACCTGCGCGAGGTCGCCGATGCGGCGGTCCGCGCCTGCTACTCGAACTCCGGTCAGCTGTGCATCTCCATCGAGCGGATCTACGTCGAGCAGCCGGTCGCCGACGAGTTCACCAGGCTCTTCGGTGAGAGGGTCAGGAACATGACCCTGGCCCCCGGCTACGAGTTCGGCATCGAGATGGGCAGCCTCGTCTCCGAGGCGCAGGTCAAGACCGTCTCCGGGCACGTCGACGACGCCGTGGTCAAGGGCGCCACCGTGGTCGCGGGCGGCAAGGCGCGCCCCGACCTCGGCCCGCTGTTCTACGAGCCGACGGTGCTCACCGGCGTCACCGACGAGATGGAGTGCGCCCGCAACGAGACCTTCGGCCCGCTGGTGTCGATCTACCCGGTCGCCGACGTGAACGAGGCGGTCCGGCTGGCCAATGACACCGAGTACGGCCTCAACGCCAGCGTCTGGGCGGGCAGCAAGGCCGAGGGTGAGGCCATCGCGGCCCGGGTGCGTGCGGGCACCGTCAACGTCGACGAGGGGTACGCACCGGCCTGGGGCAGCACCGCGGCTCCGATGGGCGGCATGGGTGTGTCCGGCGTCGGCCGCAGGCACGGTCCCGAGGGTCTGCTCAAGTACACCGAGTCGCAGACCATCGCGACCACGCGCGTGCTGAATCTCGGTGGGCCCCGCGGACTTCCGCCGAAGGTGTGGGCAAAGGTGCTGGCGCCGTTCATCAAGATGCTGCAGTACGTCCCCGGGCGCTGACCGGATGGATCACGCGAGCGTCCTGATCGAGGCCGCGCCGTCGGCGGTGTGGGATGTGGTCACCGACATCGCCGGCATGGGTCGGTTCAGCCCGGAGAACACCGGCGGGCGGTGGACCGGCGGCGAGCCGGGGACCGCAGGTGCGACCTTCACCGGCAGCAACCGGCACGGACCGGTGCGGTGGACCACGCACTGCACGGTGGTCGATGTGGTTCCGGGCGAACGGTTCTCGTTCGAGGCGGACGAGCCGAAGGCGCGCTGGAGCTACCTGCTCGAGCCGTCCGGCGCGGGGACCCGGCTCACCGAGACCAGGGAAATCTACGGGACGCCCGCGCTGTGGGTGCGGATCGTGCAGCGCTCGAAGGTGCTCGGTCGGGACCGGGACACGTTGATGCGGGCAGGCATGCAGACCACGCTGGAGCGGATGAAGGCGCACCTGGAGGTCTAGGGCGGTGCCCGGATCCCGCTCGGCGCCGCGGCGAATCCATCGAAAGTATGAAACTCGGCGCGCCCCCGGCATTTCGCGGCGACGGGGGGTGGCGACGATGATGGAATCGTGGTGGCGCCGTTCGGTGTCCGCTTTTCACGTGGAAGGGGCACCCCCATGACCACCGAGTCGACCGACTTGGAGCCGAGAGCCGACCGGCGCGCCTGGATCGGGCTCGGGGTGCTCGCCGCGGGACTGTCCATGATCGTGGTGGACGGCACCATCGTCGGCGTCGCGCTGCCGGTGATCATCACCGACCTCGATCTCGACCTGACCGACGCGCAGTGGGTCAACAGCGTCTACTCGGTGGTGTTCGCCGCGCTGCTGCTCACCGCAGGGCGGCTCGGCGACCGGCTCGGCCGCCGCCGCATGTTCATCCTCGGCGTGCTGGTGTTCCTGTTGGGCAGCGTGTTCGCCGCGCTCGCCACCAGCGCGACCTCGCTCATCATCGCCCGCGTCATCCAGGGCGTCGGTGGAGCCTTCGTGCTCCCGACGACCCTCTCGAGCGTGAACGCGACCTTCCGCGGCAAGGACAGGATCGTCGCGTTCGCCGTGTGGGGAGCGGTGATCTCGGGCATGGCGGCGGTCGGCCCGCTGCTCGGCGGCTGGCTCACCACCTACTTCACCTGGCCGTGGATCTTCATCGTGAACGTCCCGATCGGCATCGCGGTGATCATCGGCGCGCTGTACGCGGTGCGGGAGACCAAGGCCACCATCACCGAGCCCGGCCTCGACGTGGACGGGTTGCTGCTCAGCGCGATCGGTTTCGGCGGCGTCATCTTCGCCCTGATCGAGGGGCAGAGCCTCGGCTGGTGGAAGCCGATCGCCCCGTTCAGCGTGTTCGGCCTCGAATGGCCCGCGGACGCGCCGGTGTCGGTGGTCCCGGTCGTCGGCGCGATCGGCCTGGCCAGCCTCGTGCTGTTCGTGGTCTGGGAGCGACACCGGGCCCGCGGCAGCCACCGCTCCGCGATCCTCGATCTGAGCCTGTTCTCGGTCCCGACGTTCAGCTGGGGCAACCTGACCGCGCTGACCGTGGCGATCGGCGAGTTCGGCCTGCTGCTGGTGATGCCGCTGTTCCTCGTGAACGCGCTCGGCCTGACCACGATGGGCGCGGGCCTGGTGCTGGCCGCGATGGCGCTGGGCGCCTTCGCCTCCGGCGCCGCGGCCCGGCACGTCGCCGCCCGGTTCGGTGCGCCGAAGACCGTGATCCTGGGACTGGCGCTCGAGGCCGTCGGCGTGGCGGTGGTGGCCTTCGCGCTGTCCTCCACGGTGTCCCCGTGGCTGCTCGCCGTGCTGCTGGCGGTGTACGGCGCAGGCCTGGGTCTCGCGTCGGCGCAGCTGACCGGGACGGTGCTCGCCGACATCCCGGCGGAGAAGTCGGGCCAGGGCTCGGCGACGCAGAGCACCGTGCGCCAGCTCGGCGCCGCGCTCGGCTCCGCGGTGCTTGGCGCGGTGCTCTCGATCTCGTTGGCGCAGAACCTCTCCGACAGTCTCGAGCCGGTCACGGCGGTGCCGCCGCCGGTGCAGGAACAGCTGGTCACCGCGACCAGGGACTCCGCGGGCGGCACCATCTCCGGGATCCGCGAGCAGGGCGAGGAGGGCAAGCTCGGCCCGTCCGGACCCGAGGTGACCACGGCGCTGTCGGAGGGCTTCGGCGACGCGACCCGCACCGCGCTGTTCGTGGCGTCCGGGTTCCTGGCGCTCGGCCTGGTCAGCGCGACCGCGCTGAACGCGCGGTCCCGCAAGGAGACCTAGTCCGCCCGGTCGCGGTCGAAGGCGGCGACCACCCGCTTCGGGGCGGTCAGCCGCCACGCCTCCTCGACGAGCTCGGCCAGCTCCTGCGGATCGACGCGGTCGAGGACGACGTCGATCCAGCCCCAGCGCCCGAAGAACGGGGCTACCAGGAAGGTCTCGGGGTCCTGCGCGAGCAGCGCGGCCTGATCGTCGCGGGTGGCCTTGAGGCACGCGGTCGGCGCGCCGTATCCGACCATTGTGAACATCTTCTTGCGCACCCGGAACGTCGGCTGGTTGCCCCAGTTGTCGACCACGATCTCCTCCGCCTCGGGGAGGGCCAGCATCAGTGCGCGTACATCCTGCTCGGAGGGCATGACGCAGTTATAACCTCGCCCGCCGACACCCGCACAGTTCAGGCGGTGGTGGCGAGCGCGGCGGCCAGGCCGAAGGCGACGGCCATCGTCAGCACCTCCAGCAGCGCGCGTCGCAGCGAGTCCTCCGCCTGCATCCGGTGCGCACCAGCCGCAGGCACCCAGGTCCGGCGCCACCACCAGCCGAGCGCACCGAGCGCGAGCAGCGCCGCGGACTTGGCAAGCACGATCCGCCCGTAGCCGGTGTCGACCAGCGCGCCGACGCCGCCGAGCTTGACCGCCGCGTCGATCAACCCGGTCACCGTCAGCGCCGCGACGCACCGCCAGGCCAGCTCCGAGTACCTGGGCAGCAGGGTGGCCCACGCGCCCCTGGCCCGCAGCAGCAGCGCCATCGCGACCAGCGGTCCCAGCCACAGCGCGGCGGCGAGCGCGTGCGCGGCACCCAGCAGCGAACCGAGGGTCTGCGCCGACATGTGCCCCGTGACGGGACGGGCCGTGAGCGCGACCGCGGCGAGCACCGCGACGGAGGTGATCGGCCAGTCGGCGCCCCGCCGGAATGCCAGCGCCGCGATCACCGCGATCGCGGCGGTGCAGACCACGGTGGCGCCGCCGATCTGGCCCGCGTTGACGTCACCGAGAAACCGGCCGAACGTGCTGGAGGAGAGAGCGCCTGCCCCCGTCTCGGTCGTCTCCGCCGCCGCGGCGACCACGAGGGCGACCTCGGCCAGGGTCCAGGCCCCGGCCAGCGCCGCGATCGGCCGCCACAGCGCGCCGCGCGCGATCACCGGCCGCGGCTCGGACCGCTGCAGCCACTCCAGCGTCGTCAGGCCGAGCACCGTCGACCCCAGGAGGATGGCGAGCACCCGGATCAGGCTCGACGGGTCGGGGCCTGCCGGGTGGGCCAGCAGCCAGGCCATCCCGACCCCGGCCAGGCCGGCGGGCGCGGCGAACAGCAGCCATCGTGGCGAGATGTGCCACTGCCGCCGCGCGCCCGCCGAGGCCACCGAGGTCAGCCCTTGTCGCTGGGCCGGCGCAGGGCGAACGCCAGGCCGCCGCCGAACACCAGGACACCCGCGACGATGAACGGCCACATCGGCAGCCCGTCCGAGTCGCCGCCCTCGGCGCCGGCCTTGTCGCCGCCCGGCTTCGGGCCGGGTGTGCCCGAGCCCTGCTCGGTGAGGGTGAAGGTGCGGGTCCCGCTGACGGGGTGGCCGTCGGCGGAGGTCACCCGGTAGGCGATCGTGTAGTCCCCGGTGGGCCCGAGCTCGCCGACCGGCACGCTGACCGAGGGTCCCTGCACGGTGGGCTCGCCCTTCGACCACAGGTTGCCGTCCGGGCCGACCACGGTGAGGGTGGCGAAGCTGGGCTGCATCGGTTCGTTGAACGTGACGACGGCCTGCTCCGGGCCCACCGCGACGGACGAGCCGTCGGCGGGGGTGGAAGCGGTCACCACCGCGTGGGCCCCGGCGACGCCCGCGCCGAGCATCGCGGCCACCGCCGCGAACATGGTCACGGCCAGGACGCGGACCCGGGTGCTCATGAGCGCCGTCCGCGGACGGTCGCGCCGACGCCGAGCGCGGCGCCGAGTGCGCCGAGCACCAGGCCGATGCCGCCGAGCCAACGGGCCGTGGTGTCCACGCCGTCGTCGTCGGTGGTCGCGGACGATGCGGTCGAGGCGCCGTGGTGGCCGTCCTCGGACTCCGAGGCGGGGGCCAGCGAGAGGGCCGGCGCCGGCTTGTCGGGCTCGCTGCCGTCGGGGCCGGGCTGCTGATCCCAGTTCACGACCTGGCCGTCGCTGTAGGTCTGCGTGGCGGCGAAGGACACCTCGTCCTGCTCCGGCAGCGGCCCCGTGGACAGCAGGAACTGCTGGAACTGGCCGGGTCCGACGCTGACGCCGGGATCGGCGGTCCAGGTGACCGAGGTCGCCTCGCCGGACGCGGCGTCCTTGGTGACCTGCGACGTCCAGCCCGGCATCGGCTCGGTGCGCGCGGACGCCAGGTTGGGCAGTGCCACCGTCAGCTTGGTGGTGCCCGCGGTCTCCGACTCGGTGGGCACCTTGAAGGTCAGGACGGTGTAGCCGCCCTGCTCGGCGCCGGGGGCGCTGACCGAGACGTGAGCGGAGGCAAGGCCGGTGCCGAGCAGCAGGACGCCGCCGGTGGCGCCGACCGTGAGGAGGGCGCGGGAAAGGAGGGTGGTCATGGGGTTCTTTCTCTCGAGAGGGGAGGGCGGGCTCGGATCGCCGAGTCCGCTATGCGGGCACCGCCGCGGGCGGTCCCCGTCTCGAGATGCAGAAGTGCAGCAGCGTCACCTTCGCGATCGCGTCAGTCGACGCGGTGTGGAGCGAGAAGTCCATGCGCGGCAGCGGATTCCACCGACGCAGGACGGACCTCAGCACCCGGGTGATCGGGCCGTACACGGCCTCCGCGGCCAGGATCAGCGCGGCACACAGCGCCGTCGCGACGGCGTGGGCGGCGAGCATCGTCAGCCCGCGGGGGGAGAGCTCAGGGCCGTGGAACTGGTGCGCGGTGAGGGCGGTCGACAGCGCGAGGTGTCCGACGAGCTGCCCGGCGGCCAGCGCCCCGAGCAGCGCGCCGCGGCCGCCGCGCAGGCCGCCGGCGAGCGCGCCGACGGCGGCGCAGCACAGCACCAGCAGCGTCAGGGCCGAGGAGTCCGGGTAGCCGCCGCCCGCGACCCCGTGGCCGGCCACGGAGAGCGCCGCGGTGAGCGCCCCGACCGCCGCGCCGCGCATGCGGGCGGTGTGGTCGGGGCGGGGGGTCGGCATCTTCGTCGGAGCGTCGCGCCTGGGTCAGCGAACGCCGAGGCGGGCGAGCAGATCGGCCTCGACGCCGTCGAGTTCGGCCGAGATCGCGTGGTGGGCGGCCTTGCGGCGCGCGGCCGGCATCTGCTCGGAGGCCCGGACGGCCGTGCTGAGCTCGGCCAGACGACCGAGAACGGCGCCGGTGAACCGGGCGGTCTCGACGTCGGGGTACTGGGCGGCGATGGCGTTCGCGGACCGCTCGGCGCCTGCGATCCGGGCGCTGAGGTGAGCGCCGTGGCCGGTGTAGGTACCCAGCTCCTCGGCGGCGATACCCATCTTGTTGGCGCGCTGCTGGTCGAGCTGTGCGCGCAGCATGGTGGCGCCGCGGTAGACGAGGGGGGCGAGCACCGGCGTCAGCAGCCGGGCGATGCCGAGGTACTTACGGATCTGGCCGACGCTGAGCTTGCCGCGGGTGGCGGCCTTCTCCTGCGCCTTCAGCGTCGCGAGCTGAGCCTTCTCGACCTTCTTCGCGGACTTGGCCTCGGTGCGCATCTTCTTGCGGTCGTTGCGGGCGCCGAGCTTCGCCTCGACCTTCGCCTTGTGCTTGAGGGCCTTCGCCTCGGCACGCCGGGTCGCGCGTGTCTTACGTTTCCTGAACAAACCCATGCGTAAGGCCCCTCATTCTTGGCGCTCGAGCTTCGGCACACCTCGTCCCCGACAGCCTATCCGCGACCGCCCCGGGCGACGGCGGCGAGTCCGGCAGGGCCCGCTCCGGCGCGGTCTGGTCGCTCCGCAGGCTCCGCTCAGGCGCGGTCTGGTCGCTCCGCAGGCTCCGCTCAGGCGCGGTCTGGTCGCTCCGCAGGCTCCGCTCCCGGCAGGCGCGGTGCGGGTTGTCGGTGCGACGGACCATAATCTCGTCATCGTGAACTCTTCGCAGGACCTCCGGGATCCGCACCAGGACGCCGAGCCGGGCCGCAACGGCACTCGGTCGGTGCTCATCGATCCCAGGACGCTGACCATGTGCCGGCACCGGGTCCACCTCGACTCGGCCTATCCCGAGCTGATCGCCTCGGCACCGGAGGACATCGGCGTCCAGCAGCGCCGGGAATCGGCCCAGGCACACCGGGAGGACATGCTCCGGCGCTTGATGGCGCCCGGTGCTCACACCTGGGTGCTGATCGATCAGTCCGTCCCGACGCGAGAGCGGGCGGCGGCGACCCTGCGGGCCTGCGCCGAGGGCGCGGACCGGATCTGGGGCGCGGTGTTGCCGCTCGAGTTCGACACCGGCAGGCGCGGGCGGGCGGAGCTGTTGATCCGGGACGCCGACCGCGGGGGATACATCCCGGCCATCGTGGTCAACCACAAGGTCACCGACCCGGGCAGCGGCGCGATCACCTCCGGGCTCGACGACTGGGCCCCGAGCGTGGACCCGGACCGGAAGGTGCGCGCCCAGCTCCGCGATCAGCTCCGCCTCGCGCACCTGCAGCGAATGCTCCAGGCGCAGGGCGTGGCGAGCCCGTCGATGCTCGGCGGCGTCATCGGGTACGGCGGCGAGCGCTTCCTGGTGCACGACCTCGCCGCGGTGATGGACGTGTACGACGAGCGGTTCGCCGACCGGCTGGCCGTCGCGCGCGGCGAGCGCTTCACCTCCCCGTCGCAGATCGGCGAGTGCCGGTCCTGCCCGTGGTGGTCGCGATGCAAGGAGAACCTGACGGCCGCGCGAGACGTCAGCCTGGTGGCGACGGGCTCGCGGGCCGAGGCGCTCCGCGCGGCCGGGGTCTACACCATCGACGACCTGGCGGCCTGGGACGGACCGGCGCCGGAGGAGTGGCAGGGCAACGGGTTCGAGGATGCGGTGGTGATCGCGAAGGCCTGGCTGGGCGGGATCCCGCTGGTGCGGCGGCAGTCCGAGGTCACCGTGCGCCGGGCCGACGTCGAGGTCGACGTGGACATGGAGAGCTACCAGGAGCACGGCGCCTACCTGTGGGGCACGCTGCTGACCGCGGACGGCGTCACCCAGCCGTACCGGCCGTTCGTCACCTGGGACCCGTTGCCGACCCGGGACGAGGGCAGGTCCTTCGCGGAGTTCTGGGGCTGGCTGATGGGGGTCAGGGAAGAGACAGTCGCGGCGGGCAAGACCTTCGCGGCCTACTGCTATTCCCGTGCGGCGGAGGACAAATGGCTGCTCGACTCGGCCACTCGGTTCGCCGGGATGCCGGGCATCCCGACGGTCGCGCAGATCCGTTCCTTCATCGACAGCCCGGACTGGGTGGACGTCTACCAGGCGGTGAGCGATCAGTTCGTCTGCCCGAACGGCAAGGGGCTCAAGAAGATTGCGCCCGTCGCCGGGTTCAACTGGCGGGACGCGGACGCAGGCGGCGAGGCGTCGATGAGCTGGTACCGGGATGCTGTCGGCTACGACCACGAGCCGGATCTCGACCAGCGGGAGCGGTTGTTCGTCTACAACGAGGACGACGTGCAGGCGACGCGGGTGCTACGGGAGTGGATGACCGACCGCGCGGCGGCGGAGACCCCGCTGGCCTCGGAACTGTAGGCGCGACCTGTTCCCGCCGAACGCGCGACGGTGATCAGACTGTTGCCGGATCCCGGACATGACCTCGTCGGTCCGGTCGACATTTGGGTAGCGTATTACGGTTGACCTGCGGATATATCGACTTCAGATTCGGCAGACGGGGGGTGGCTTTCAATTAGTCTGGCGCGGTCTGGGGTGCTCGATGAACGTGAGCGCCCGCCATCACACCTTGAACGAGGGAGTCTGCATGTTTCGAACCATGGCGCGTCGCGGCGCGTCCGTCCTCATTGCCGCGGCGCTGTGCGGCGGTGGTTTGGCCGTTGGCGGGGGCGCAGCGTCGGCCGAGGAACTCCCGGGCGGCGGGATCGGCTCATCGCCACTGACTGGCTCGCTTGACATGACTACTGGATGTTCGGCTTCGTTGCCCCCCGTTTGCAACGGTCCAACGACGTTTACCGAATGGATGTCGTCCCTGTTCGGTTCCTAGTCGATCCGAGACAGTCCGCCAAAGAGGCGGCAGTGGTGCGCTTGTGGAGTCCGGGAACTCCGCGAGCGCGCCACCGCGCGAAGCGCCTTTCTAGCGCGGCGCCATCCGCAGCGCGCCGTCCATGCGAATCGTCTCGCCGTTGAGGTAGTCGTGCTCGACGATCATCTGCGCGAGCTGCGCGTACTCGGACGGGTTGCCCAGGCGGGACGGGAACGGCACGCCGGCCTCGAGGCCCTTGCGGTACTCGTCGGTGACGCCCGCGAGCATCGGGGTGTCGATGATGCCGGGGGCGATGGTGTTGACGCGGATGCCGAACTGCGCCAGGTCACGAGCGGCAGGCACGGTCATGCCGTGCACGCCACCCTTGGATGCGGAGTAGGCGATCTGGCCGATCTGGCCCTCGAACGCGGCGACCGAGGCGGTGTTGATGACGACGCCGCGCTGACCGGACTCGTCCACGGTGTCCGTCTTGGCGATCGCGTCGGCGGCCAGGCGCATCACGTTGAACGTGCCGAGCAGGTTGACGGTGATGACCGTGCGGAACAGCTCCAGATCGTGCGGGCCGTTCTTGGACAGGATGCGACCGGCCCAGCCGACGCCCGCGCAGTTGACGACGGTGCGCAGCGGCACGCCGGAGGCGACGATCTGGTCGACCGCGGCCTGGACCTCGTCACCGCTGGTGACGTCGGTGGGGATGAGGGTGACGCCGGCCGGGACGCTGTCGCCCGCGCGCTCGATGGACTGGGCCAGATCCAGCCCGAAGACGGTGGCGCCTGCGTCGGCGAAGCGCTTGGCGGTGGCGGCGCCGAGACCGGAGGCCGCACCGGTGACCAGTGCCGCGGTTCCCTGGAGTTCCACTGTTCGATCCTCTTTTCTGGCGGCCACCGTTGGCCGACCGGTAGTGACCTGAACGATAGCGCCCGGTCGTGAGTCTGGTTAACGACGGTTCACCGAACAGTGTGCCAGCTGTGCCGCTCCGGCCGGCGGTAGTCGTTGCGTATAACGGTTGACCTGCGAAGATGCCGATTCTCGGATTTGGCCGCCGCGTCGGGCGGGCGGCCCTAGTCTGGCTCGGTCGGGGCGGTCGAACGTCTGCCCATCGTTTGTCGAATGGAGTTCTCCTGTGCGAAAAGGCTCGATGCGGTCGAACAGTCCTGTCCACCGGGGTGCATCAATGCTCGCCGCGATCGCGGTTGTTGCCGGCGGGCTGACGGCGGGCGTCGGGACGGCAACGGCGTCCGGGTCCGCCGACCTCGGGTATTTCCTGCCGCTCGTGTCCGGCTCGGTTGATCTACCCGTTTGTCCGGGCGCATTCAACAGGTACGCCGTGCCGAAGCAGGCGGGGGATGTCACGGCGCGGAGGACCGTAACCACCCCGGCAGTTCCCGGATCCTGGTTCAGGAGCCATGACTGGTTTGAGGTCGCGGGCAATGAAACCAAGTATGTTCAGCGTCTCACCGACTACCCGCCCTCGGCCGCGTACAAGCTCAGGTCTATCCGGATCCAGTGGCGGGATCTGGAGACAGATGAACTCACGACGGAGACCGAGCCCCCGACGTCCATCGACAAGCAGACCGGAGCGGTGACGATCACGGGGAACTGGGCAGTCAGGGGGGACGCATCTCGTCCGGGCAACACGTATTTCGACTTCCAGTACGACGTTCCGTTGACGGCAAAGATCGGATCGGTCCAGGAAAGCGGCGTCGGCTTCACCGCCGCCGGTCTCGTACCACAGGACTGGCCGGCGATGGATGGGGCCGCTTTCGAAATCGTCGAGGGGCCCGCCATATGCCGGCCATACACTGGAAACCAGTAGTCGGTCCGCCACCTGAGTCCAGTCGGCCGGCCACCCGGGGTCCGGTTTCGATCCCATCGTGTTCAACGCCTTGACTTGTGGAAGGCGAGGCTCAATTCGGTTAGCGGCCTTCTCGATTCGCCCTATTCTGGCTCGGTCGGGGGGCGTTCCGTTGGATGTGGTCGCCCGGTCATCACACTTCGAACGAAGGAATCTGCATGTCTCGAAATCTGGCGCGCCGCGCCGCGTCCGTCGTTGTCGCTGCTGCTCTGCTCGGCGGCGCTCTGGCACTCGGCGGGGGCACGGCGTCGGCCGAGGATGTCCCACTGTTGCGCGACCTGAACACGGCGACCGGCTCCGGGCTGATCAGCGGTGTAGATCTAATAGACGCCTGGATCGACAACGGCTTGATAGACACCGGCAGCCAGAAGATCACGTGCACCGCCCATACCTATGATTGCCCGATTTAGGCGAGGAGCTTCCCGCGTTTGTTGCAGCACGCGATCCGCATGAGATCCCCACGGGTCCGTAGCAGCACACAATCGACGGCGAAGCCGCCTGCCCAGGGTTCCCGGGCGGGCGGTGTCGGGTGCTGAGTGTCACGCCTTCGCCGTCATGCTCGTCGTGTTGGACGGCGAGTGGTCGCCGGGTCGTGTTTAACGCTTTGACCTGTGGAATGTTGAGGCTCAATTGGGTTACCGGCCTGGTTGATTCGCCCTAGTCTGGCTCGGTCGGGGGGGGGCGTTCCGTTGGGTGTGGCCGCCCCGGTCATCACACTTCGAACGAAGGAATCTTGTATGTCTCGAAATCTGGCGCGCCGCGCCGCGTCCGTCCTTGCCGTCGCGGCCCTGCTCGGCGGCGGTCTGGCCCTCGGCACGGGCGCTGCATCGGCCGAGGAAGCCTCCGGCAACATGAACGGCTCCGTTGAAACGACTGGGTGTAACCCCAAACAGGGTGCGGACTGCGACTTCCCACTCCCGTTCGGTTCCGGCAGCACGAGCGGCTCCGTTGAGACGTTTGGCGGCCCCCTCGATTGGGCGGCGGTGGGAGTGCTCGCCGTGGGGCAGGCGGGTGGTTCGATCGGCGACCTCACCTTTGGGTGTAACCCCAAACAGGGTGCGGACTGCGACTTCCCCACCCCGTCCGAGATCTTGCTCGCCCTGTTGCAGGGTCGCGATCCCCACACGCTGTAGCCGTAACCACTCGACGTGCTGCCGCCCGCTCAGGTTCCTGGGCGGGCGGTGTCATGTGTTGGTCGTTCGAGTCTTCGCAGTCGTGTGCCTCATTGTTGGTGAGCTGTCGCCCGGTCGTGTTCAACGCTTTGATCGAACGAAGATCGAGGCTCAATTCGGTTACCGACCTGGTTGATTCGCCCTAGTCCGGCTCGGTCGGGGGCGTTCCGTGGGGTGCTCGCCCCGGTCATCACACTTCGAACGGGTGTCTGTCGGCGACGGAATCCAGTTCGATCTCACCTACCTGGCGGCCTACTCGCCGCGGTTGGAAGAGGGCGCCGGCGTCAGCAGCTTCACCCTCGAGGAGCCCGGCTTCACTCCGGTTGTTTCGCCTCCTGTGGGCACGGTGACAGGCGGCGACCTACGAGGCCCACTCAGCTGAGACTGAGAAGGATGGATGGCGCCGGGAACTTCCCGGGTTGGGTAGCTCCGGCTCCTGACCTACCGGTGGTGGTCGTGGCAGTACCTGTGCGATTACCGCCGGTGGCGAGGTGAATGACCGCCTCTGAAATCCCGGCCAAACTGACGACGGTTCGCCGGGCGGATTCGAATCCGACAGAACTCGTTTAACGCTTTCACCTGACGAAACTTGAGGTCCAATACTGCTGCCGGCCCCGCTGATCCGCCCTATGCTGGCGCGGTCGGGGGGCGTTCGATGGCTGTGGCGCCCGGTCATCGCATGTCGAAATGGAGAAACACCTTGTCCAACAACATGATGCGCCGCAGCGCATCGATCCTTGCCGCCGCGGCCGTTGCCGCCGGCGGGCTCACGATCGGTGCGGGCACCGCGAGTGCATCCTGCATCGCACGCGGAGGCCTGGAGCGACTCCAGTCGATCACGGAACCGCTGGGTGTCGAGTCGATTGGCCGGTACTGCTCGTGGGCCGTCAATTACCTGCATGGATCCGTCGAAAATGTTGGCGTGACGCGGGTGGTCAAAATGGAGGTATCGCCGGGACAGGTGGTGCCCTATACCAGCAACTTTGTCCTGAGTGGAGATCCGGACAGGAATCTGACGAAAGTCGTCGATCATGCGCCGCCCGGTTTCGTGATGACGCGCGTGGAAGTCGTTCTGGACGAGTGGGTCGACCGTGTGAACCAGAGGACACCGTTGGAGGTGGGCCAGGTTGGTCAGGATTCAGTCACCGGCGCCGTCACGATCACCCCTTCGGGCGAGGGGTGGCCGATCCCTCACATGAACGGCACCACGAACCCGAAGATCGAGGTGAGAGTTCTCTACCGAGTTCCCTTGAACGTCAAGGACGGTGAGTTCCTTCCCTCCGGCATCACGTTCGAGGCGACCGGGCTGACCGGCACTCAGGGATGGTCGCCGATGGACGGGGCGTCGACCGAGGTCTACAACCAGCCCACGGATGGCTTCGGCAGTTCCGGCTCCTGATGAACCTCGCGGTGGTCGCTGCCGGATGTCCGGCGGCAGCCGCCGACTCACTCACATCGAGATGGAGAAACACTTTGTCCAACAACATGATGCGCCGCGGCGCATCGATCCTTGCCGCCGCGGCCGTTGTCGCCGGCGGGCTCACGGTCAGTGCGGGCACCGCGAGCGCGGTCTGCCAGATGAGTGCACCCCTGACACGGGTCGAGTCGATTGCGAACCCCTACCCAGGCTGCCTAAACGTCACTCATTGGTGGGTGGATGCAACGACTGCGGGCTTCACCGTCACACAGGGTGGCCCGAAGACGGTTGCCACCGGCGAGGATGCGCGCTTCTTCACCACCATCAAGAACTCGGGTGACCCGAACCGGGGTATGACGAAGTTCGTCCATCATCCACCCGCGGGCTTCGTGTTGAAGAGCGTGACCGGCAATACGTTCAGGAAAATACCGGCCGAAAATCGCAATGAAATTGTCCCGGTGGAGTTCACCTCCGAGGTAGATCCGGTCACCGGGGCCGTCACCCTCAAGCCTTCGTCCGGGCAGCCGCTGAATGTTGCGGACCAGCTCTATGTGAACCTCACCTACGAGGTCCAGGGCGTTCTCGCCATCGGCACCAGCGGCATCACGTTCGAGGCAACAGGCGTCCCGGAAACGCGGGACTGGCTGGCAACGGGGACGACGACGGTCACGCCGATTCAAGACCCCTTCGGCAGTGCCAGCGGTAGCACCGGCTCCTGACCGACCGGTGGTGGTCGTGGCCGGACCGGTCGCGACCACGACCTCGATCTTCTCGCCGGGTCAGGAGCAGTCGATGCAGCGCAACACCGCGGGCAGCACGTCGAGCCGCTCGACGCCGATCGGTCGCCCGCACTTCACGCACACCCCGTAGCTGCCGTCCTCGACCCGGCGCCGGGCGGCGTCGAGATCCTCCAGTTCCTGCCGAGCGTCGTCGAGCAGCGAGGCGACCTGGGCGCGTTCGAACGCGATCGTGGAGCCCTCGGGGTCGTGCTCGTCGTCGTTGGTGGTGAGTTCCGACCCGTCCAGGATGTCGGCCAGCCGCGCGGTCAGCGACTCGATCCGATGCACGGTCGCAGCGTGCTCCGCCGCGATCCGGTCGCGGGCGGTGGCGGCAGCGGACTCGGTCATGTCCCGTACAACGCCGCAGCGCAGCCGATGCTTCCGTCGGGCGCCGACCCGGGCTTTCTCATGGCGCGTGGAAGCTCGTCAGCTCGTAGTGGAGGGTGGGGGTGCGCATGACCTTGTGTGCGGCCCGCACCATGACGCGCTGCAGGATGGGGAAGCGGTGGTCGATGGCCCGGGCGGCGGCGTCGGCATCGGCACCGGTGAGCAGTCGCGCGGTCGCATCCGCCTCCTCGCCGGTCGGCTTGCCCGACCAGGTGCAGGGCCACATCCGGACCTCGGGGAAGTTCCGCAGCCGCTTGTTCTTCGAGGCCCTGCCGGGTGTTCGGAAATACGCGTGGGTCCCGTCGATCGCGATGTTGACGGGGGTGTCGACCCAGCTGCCGTCCCGTTTGCGGGTCTGCAGCAACACCACCTTGGCGGCCGCGATCGGTTTCGGGGGAATCTGTTCGGTCATGTCACCCTCCTGTGGGTGCCTGCGAGACCCTTCCAGTATCCGTCGAATCTCCTTCTTTCGGCTTCGGGGTGCGTTGCTGCGTCGACGGGAACGTTCGAGACAGTGTTTAACGCTTTGACCTGGGTAAAAGCGAGTGTGCGATTCCGCCGCGGTGCGCCGTTTCGCCCCTTACTCTTGGCGAGTTCTTGAGGGCGGGCGGTGGGCCGGTTCTCCCAACACTGAAGGAGACATTCTCGATGGTTGGACAGCTGGTGCGTAGGGGTGGGTCGGTGCTCGCGGCGCTTGCCGTTGTCGTAGGTGGGGCGACGATGGGTGCGGGCGCCGCGGCGGGCGCGCCTGGCGGAGGGTTCGGAAGTTCATGCTCCGGGCTCTACGAGCAGCTGTGCGGCGAGGCATTCTTGGATCACGGCGCAAGGGGCAACATCCTGGTGGGATATCAGGGCCCAGCCAAGGCCGAAGTGGGTAGTGAGGTCACGTACTACCCGAGCTTCTCGGCCCGGGACGGCATACCCGGCCTGGCGGTAACGACCGTCACGCACCATGCTCCGCGAGGCTTTGAGTTCGTCGGGGCCGTGGTGACTTCCCGCCCGCGATTCGCGGCGGACGTGGAGCTGGACTCGACCGCGGTGGTGGATCCGGTCACGGGGGATGTGACGGTCACGGCGCCCGCGGGCGGCTGGGCCATCCCGACGTCGGCAACCGATGCCGGCTCCCTCACCGGGTCCCTGTTCGTCGGGTTGCGCTACAAGGTGGTCGAGTCGTATCTCGCTGGCGCCAGCGGGGCCACGTTCACCGGCACCGACGTCCCGGCGTCGGCTGGATGGGTGGTCACGGGGGCGACCCGAGTCTCGCCGGGTATCGGCGGGTTCGGCAGCTCAGGAAACTGAGTGCGCGCGTTCCTCTTCCGCAAGTTCGCCCCGACCGGCGTCCTGACCAGGTCGCCGCTAAGCAATTCCGTCTCAGAGCATTGTTCTCGAACTCCTACCGCGCAGCGCGGTGGACTGATCGGCGGCGTCAGGCTCTGCAAACCGAAGGGAAACCGTTCAATGGCTCGACGCCTAGTGCAGAGGGGCGGGTCGGTGCTCGCGGCGCTGGCCGTCGTCGTGAGTGGCGCGACGATGAGTGCGGGCGTTGCGGGGGGCGCTGCGCCAGATGAAGGGTTCTCCGGGAGCCTGGCGGCGGCATGGTTCGGAAGCACTGGAGGGTGCGCCGGGCTCACAGAAGCGCTCTGCGACGGGTTCTTCACGGAATCCGCGACTGCCGGCGACATCTCTCTGGGCTACAAGGGTCCCGCGACTGCCGAAGTGGACAGCGAGGTCACGTTCAAATCGGTTTTTACGGCCCGGGATGCCATGCCCGGCAAGGCCGTAACAAGCGTCACGCACCACGCTCCGCGAGGTTTCGAATTCGTGGGGGCCGAGGTGTCCTCCCGCCATCAGGGCGTGTGGCCGCCCACGGAGCCGGACTTGACCACGGAACTGGACTCGACCGTGGTCGTCGATCCCGCCACGGGGAATGGGACGGTCACGGCGCCCGCGGGAGGGTGGGTCATCCCGACGAGGGCAACCGATACCGTCTCCGGGTACGTAATCGTCGAACTGCGCTACAAGGTGATCAAGTCGTATCTCGACGGCACCAGCGGGATCACGTTCACCGGCACCGACGTCCCGGCGTCGGAGGGATGGTTGGCGACGGGGGCCACCCGAGTCACGCCGGGCATCGGTTGGTTCGGCAGCTCGGGAAACTGATTGCGCGCGTTCCTCTTCCGAAAGTTCATCCGATCGGCGGCCTGACCGGGTCGTCGCGAAGCATCTCCGACTCAGAGCCCTTGTGCCTCGAGCTCTACCGCGCACAGCGGTGGACTGATCGGTGGCGTCAGGCTCTGCAAACCGAAGGGAAACAGTCCAATGGCTCGACGCCTGGTGCAGAAGGGCGGGTCGGTGCTCGCAGCACTGACCCTCGTCGTGGGTGGTGCGATGCTCGGTGCGGGAGGCGCGGCGGCAGCGTCGACGGGTAGTGCCGGGCCCGAAGGTCCCGCGGCCCCATGCGGCCGCCAGTGCGATGACGCCTTCCACGACGACAAGGCGCGTGGTGACATCGGGGTGTATTACGAGGGTCCGGTAGAGGCCGTCGTGGGGCGGGAGGTCACGTTCAAGGCAGAGTTCACGGCCTTGGGTGATGGCTGGCAGGGACTCCCCGACGTGGACCTCGCCACCGTCAAGCACCACGCACCTGAAGGCTTCACATTCACGGGGGCCGAGGTCACCTCCTACGACTGGACTCCTGGCCGGTATCCGATCACGGTTCTGGACTCGGCTGTTGTCGTCGATCCAGCTACAGGAGATGTCACGGTAGCCGCGCCCGCTGGGGGTTGGGCCATCCCGGTGGTCGCGAACCAGTCCGGTCCCGACAAGACCTATTACGCGTCGGGCATTGTGACGGTCAAACTGCGTTACACCGCGACCCAGTCGGTTCGCGACGCTGCCAGCGGACTCACGTTCACCGGCACCGGCGTCCCGGCGTCGGAGGGCTGGGTGGCGAAGGGAACTATCCAGGTCGCCGAGGCACCGCAGGCCGGAGGGTTCGGCAGCTCGGGAAGCTGACCGCACGCGCTCCGCTTTCGAACAATCGTTGAACCGGTGGCCCAGCAGGGTTGCCGCGAAGATTTCCCGGCGGTCATTCTTCGCCATCCGCATTGATGCTGCGTCACAGCGGTGGATGGAGGACGCCCGTCGGTCGATGCAACCCGAAAGGTAACTGTTCAATGGTGGGACATCTGGTACGTAAGGGCGGGGCGGTGCTTGCGGTGCTGACCGTCGTCGCGGGTGGCGCGGTGGTGGGGATGGGGACCGCCGTCGGGCAGACGGGGTCTGCGGACGAGATTTGGCGGAACCTCGTGCGTCCCTGCTACCCGACCGGCGACGCCTTCTTTCCCGATCGGGGACCTTGCTACCGCAACACCTTCTCGGATTCGGGGATGCTCGGCAACTACAAGGGCGCGTACTTCGGTGTGAAGACGGTGGAGCCCGGTGTCGACGTGTCATTCGATGCGGTCGTCGTAGCCCAGGAAGCCGCATTCGACGTTCCGGCACCGGAGGTGAATGTTGACGTCGCGAGCGTCACCCACCATCCTCCGAAAGGGTTCGAGTTCGTCGGGGTGAAGGTGACCGGCCATACACCGGTACCCATTCTTCCTGGACCCGGCGTGGACCTGGCCTCGACCGTGGTGGTGGATCCCGTCACCGGGGATGTCACCGTCTCGGCGCCGGCCGGGGGCTGGGCGCTGCAGCCGGGAAGGAACGGTGAGCAGTTCGCAGGGGGCGCTGTCAGTCTCGTGTTCCACTACAAGGCGCCCGACCAGGATGTCGACGGCGACAACGGGTTCACCTTCACCGGCACTGGGGTTCCGGCGTCGAACGGCTGGGTAGCGACGGGGAACACCCGAGTCGTACCGGTGAGCGGTGGTATCGGGAGCTCGGGTTCCTGACCGCTAGGGCGTGTTGCTGAACCAGATCGCGCACCGCCGGAAGAAGCGGGGCCGGTTTAGCAGGCCCTAGTCCGCGCCTACCTGTCGAGGGGTTACGTCAGTCTCCTCGGCGGGTAGGGCGGCGGTCCGCCGCGACCGCGCGTAGTGCACGACACCCGCGGTGATCGCGACCGCCAGGATCGCGCCGCCGGCGATCGGGCCGGCCGCGCTGCCCGGGAACAGGCCCTGGAGCAGCAGCATCACGCCGAAGACGAAGAACAGGGTCGCGGCGGCGAGCTTGATGAACCGCTCGGGCAGGTGCTTGCCGAGCACGGCGCCGACCACGATCGCGAGGGCGTCGGCCGCGACCATGCCGACCGTCGAACCGATCCACACGCCGACCCAGTCGTTGTCCGCGGCCAGGGTGATGGTGGCGAGCATGGTCTTGTCGCCGAGCTCGGCCAGGAAGAAGGCCGAGGCGACCGCGAGGAACGCCGAGGCGCCGACCCGGGAGGCCTTGTTCTGCTCGTCGTCGCTGAGGCTGTCGCCGCGCAGGGTCCACAGGGCGAAGATCACGAAGGCGATGCCGCCGAGGGTGCTGATCAGGTTCGTGGGGATGGCCACGCCGAGGTAGTGGCCGACACCGACGGAGACCAGGTGCACGACGGTGGTGGCGACGGTGATGCCGCCGATCACGACCCACCACTTGTAACGCAGCGCGAACGTCATCGCCATGAGCTGGGATTTGTCGCCGAGTTCGGCGACGAAGATGACGCCGAAGCTGAGCAGCAGCGCGGCAAGCATGCGAACCTCCTCCGTTATCTGGTTTCGGAGGATGTTGGGAACTGTTCCTCCGGCCGCCGACGTGTGGACGCCGACAGCCGAAGGTCTCGCCCACCGTGCCTGTCGTGTGAAACGACGGCGCCGGTTCGGGCAGCCGGGCGCATCGGATTTCGCGATGCTGACCAGTATGTCGACTGCTCGATTGGGGGCTACTCCCCTTCGCTAGGCGTAAGACTACCCCAGGCCAACGAGATCGCAAAGCGCACAACAAGTTTGGGAGACCGAACTTTGTTCTTCCGGTCTGCGTCAGGAGGCCAGCAGCATGGCCAAAACGGCGGTGTCGGGGTCGGTGTTGGGATCGAGGCTCATCCGGCTGACCAGGGACGTGACGGTACCGTCGGCGTCCGCCTCCACCCAGGTCGCCCGGTGGTCCAGCCCGAGGTGCGGCACGCCCGGCAGCAACAGACAGCCCGAGGCCGCGCCCACACACTCCGGCAACGACGGCATGGTCTCCGACGGCGGGTGCAGCACCAGGAGGGCCGGCGGCTGATGCTCCGCGAAACATCCTGGTGTGACGGCAGATTCGCCGAGTACTGGGCCCTCGGCGACCACGAGCCCGACGGTGCCGGGTTCCGGGTCCTCGGGAAGGTCCTCGTGGGCGCCGAAAACCGTTGAGGTGGGCAGTAATCCGGGGACGCATGCGACCCGGACGGCGAACACCAGCAGCTGGGCCCACTCCTTGGTGGTGTCGGGCCACCGGCCGGAGATGATGAACCCGCGCAGCGCCCCGGCGGCATGGAAGGGCGAGACGCCGATATGTCCGTGCTGGTTCACGTCCGTCCCCCTTCCGCGCGACGGCGCCCCGGGAGCGCGCCCCGGGACACCTCCAGGATGCGCCGAACTCGGCTGGCAGACAAGCGGGATGGAGTGCCAGCCGGACGGCGGAGCGCGCTATTCCTGCGCGGCGGGAACCCGCACCCGGACCCGCCGCACGGCACCGGCGCGTTCTCGTTCCGCTTCCTCCGGAACCCACGTTTCGGCGGTGCACACGAACAGGTCGCGACCGTCGGGCCCGCCCAGCGCGAGCGAGTACGGGTGAGGCGCGGACAGGCGGTCCGTGATGGCGCCGTCGGCGTCGACGCGGAAGATCTCGTCCCCGAACGGGGAGGCGACCCAGACACCGTCCTCGGCGTCGATCGCGAGGCCGTCGGGGTGCACCGTGGTGTCGAACTCGGCGATCACCCGCCGCTGTTCGAGGCCGCCGTCGGGTTCGATGGTGAAGCCGGTCAGCCGGCCGGGGGTGGATCGGCTCTCTGCGACGATGAGGGTGCTGCCGTCGGAGGTCACGACCATGCCGCCGGCCAGCACCATCGCGGTCGCGACGTCGTGGACGGTGCCGTCGGGTTCGATCATCGCCAGGTCGGCGGGCCGAGGCGGCCGCGGGGGATCGCTGCCGTCGCCGACGTTGCCGACGTAGGCGCGCCCGAACCGGTCGACGCACATCTCGTTCAGGTACCAGGTGGCGATGCCGGAGAGGTCGGCGTGCACGGCCAGGGTGCCGTCCGCTTCCCGGCGCAGCACGAGCAGGTCGCGGGTGGAGGCGATGAGGAGTCGGCCGTCGGGGAGAAAGCCCAGGCCCGCGGGTCGGCCGGGGACCTCGGCCACGGTGTTGAGCGCGCCCGTCAGCGGGTCGTACGCCAACACCTCACCGGCATGCGTGTCCGAGAACCACAGGTGCCGGTCGTGCCAGCGTGCCCCATCGGGAAAGGTCAGCCCCTCGACGAGGGTGTCCATCCCTCAACGATACGACCGTTTGCCGGAAACGACTCCGCCGCGCCCGGAGATCGGGCGCGGCGGAGTGGGTCGAACTGCGCGTGATTCACACCCCGGTCGGGGTACGACTCGCGCGCGGGCGGCGGAGCTGCTTAGACGATGAGGCCTGCGGTCTGGGTGCGGGCGCGGTCGAAGCGGGCTGCGACGTCGTTCCAGTTGACGATGTTCCAGAAGGCGTTGACGTAGTC